>CAMEMX010000161.1 GCA_945927915.1 uncultured Clostridia bacterium | reverse complement strand
TGCTCTACCGGCTGAGCTATACCGGCATCTCAAACAGAGCATGATTATTATAGCGAGGCAGTCGCGCTTTGTCAACACTTTTTTTCGTTTTTTCAAAAAAAGTCGTTTTCTCTTTCCTGCCACCGCAAAGCGTGCGGCGAAAAGCGTCTTGTTTTTTTGCCGCTGCTGTGCTATGATAGCGCAGAAAACAGGCTTTTTCGGAGGTTTTTATGCTCCCTGATGCTTTTCTCGCGCGGATGCGGCGGCTGCTCGGCGCGGAGTTTGACGCCTTTCTGGCGTCGTACGAGCTGCCGCGCAACGTCGGCATTCGCCTCAATCCGCAAAAATGCAGCGCTCCCCTGCCCTTCTGCGGTGAGCGCGTCGGTTGGGCGCCGAACGGCTACTACTACGACCCCGCGCTGCGGCCGGGGCTGCACCCTTATCACGAGGCCGGGCTTTACTATTTGCAGGAGCCGAGCGCGATGGCGCCCGCGCCGCTGCTGGACGCGCAGCCGGGGCAGCGCGTGCTCGACCTGTGCGCCGCGCCCGGCGGAAAGACGACGCAGCTCGCTGCCGCCATGTGCGGGCGCGGCCTGCTCGTTTGCAACGAGATCCATCCGAAACGCGCACGCATTTTATCATCGAACATCGAACGCATGGGCGTTAAAAACGCCCTCGTGCTGAATGAGCACCCCGCAAAGCTGGCGGAGCGCTTCCCCCTCTATTTTGACCGCGTTCTCGTCGATGCGCCCTGCTCCGGCGAGGGGATGTTCCGCAAGGAGGATGCTGCCGTCACCGATTGGAGTGAAGAGACGGTCGCAATGTGCGCCGCGCGGCAGAGCGAGATCCTGGAATCCGCCGCAGCGATGCTCAAGGCGGGCGGTCGCCTGGTCTACTCCACCTGCACCTTCTCGCCGGAGGAAAACGAGGGCGTCATCAGCGCGTTTTTGCACAGGCATCCCGATTTTTCCGTCCTGCCCTGCGACGCGCCGTATTTTGACCGCGGCAGACCCGATTGGATCGACGATCCCGCGGGCGGCATCGAAAACACCCTGCGCCTGTTCCCGCACCGGCTGCGCGGCGAGGGGCATTTTGCCGCCGTGCTCGTGCGCAGCGGCGACAGGCAAAACGACGTCCCCACCGAACGCGCGGGGCGGCTTCCCGCCGAAATTTCGGCATTTTTCGCGGAGAACGGCATTGCGCCCGGCGGCATTCCCATCTGTTTCGGAGATACATGGTTCCTTGCGCCGGAGGATACGCCGGAGCTGCGCGGTCTGCGCGTGCTGCGCGCGGGACTGGAGCTGGGCGAGGTGCGCAAAGGGCGCTTTGTTCCTGCGCACGCGCTGGCGCTGTCGCTGGAAACGTTTCCAAACTGTGTGGATTTCCCCGCCGACAGCCGCGAAATCGCCGCCTATCTGCGCGGCGAGACGCTGCCGGCAGACCGCCGCGGCTGGACGCTCGTCACCGTGGACGGTCACGGTCTCGGCTGGGCGCACGGTGCAGACGGCGTGCTGAAAAACCATTATCCGAAGGGTTTGCGTCGAAAGAATTGATATTTTTCTGCAACCGATTTGTTATTTCCTCTTTACAAGCCGTATCTGGTATGATATACTCAATATGCCTCATTTTGGCTTACTTAACAACAAGATATTGCATATACTCCTGATATGAGAGGGTATGAAATGATTCAATATATGATCGAGGGCGGGAAACCGCTCCACGGAACCGTAACCATCAGCGGCGCGAAAAACGCCGCCGTTGCTATCCTTCCGGCAACTTTACTCGTCAACGGCACCTGCCGTATCGAAAACGTACCGGATATTTCCGACGTCCGTCTGCTGCTCGAGATCCTTGACAGCATGGGCGCGCAGATCCGCCGCCTCAGCCCGAATACGCTGGAGATCACCTGCGCCCATGTGCGCGACAGCGAGGCGTCCGACGCCCTTGTGCGCCGCATCCGCGCATCGTACTATTTCATCGGCGCGCAGCTTGGCCGCTTCGGTCACGCGCGTGTTGCCCTGCCCGGCGGCTGCAATTTCGGCCCGCGTCCCATCGACCAGCACATCAAGGGCTTTGAGGCGATGGGCGCCGAGGTCGCGCTGCAAAACGGCTTCGTCTGCGCAAGCGCACCGGACGGCGGCCTGACCGGCGGCAGAGTCAACCTCGACGTCGTCTCGGTCGGCGCGACGATGAACATCATGATCGGCGCCGTCCTCGCCGGCGGCACGACCATCATCGAAAACGCCGCCAAGGAGCCGCACATCGTCGACCTCGCCAACTTCCTCAACGCGATGGGCGCGAAGGTCTCCGGCGCCGGCACGGACGTCATCAAGATCCGCGGCGTCAAGGCGCTGCGCGGCGGCTTCTACTCCATCATCCCCGACCAGATCGAGGCCGGCACCTATATGGCGGCGGTCGCGGCAGTCGGCGGCGACGTGCTGGTGCAGAACGTCATCCCCAAGCACATGGACACCATCAGCGCCAAGCTGCGCGAGATGGGCGCGAAGGTCACCGAATATGACGACGCCATCCGCGTCCAGCGCACCTCGCATCTGCGCCGTGCGAACGTGAAAACGCTTCCCTATCCGGGCTTCCCGACCGATATGCAGCCGCAGATCGCCGTCTGCATGGCGCTGGCCTCCGGCGTGAGCGTCATCACGGAGAGCATCTACGACACCCGCTTCGGCTACTGCGCGGAGCTTAACCGCATGGGCGCCGCCATCAAGGTCGACACGAAGGTCGCCGTCATCACCGGCGTGGACAAGCTCCACGGCTGCGTCGTCCACGCGTGCGATCTGCGCGCGGGTGCGGCAATGGTGATCGCGGGTCTCGCCGCCGACGGCACGACCGTGATCGAGGAGATCGAGTATATCGAACGCGGCTACGAGAACCTGATCGGCAAGCTGCAGGGCCTCGGCGCAACGATCAAACGCGTGGAGACGCCCGTCGGCCGCACCGTTTCCGTCGCCGGCTGACCGCGCAGCACAAAATAAAATGCACATCCGTCCGGATGTGCATTTTTTGGGGGAATTGCTTTGGAAGTCTTTGTTAAGGTCTTGGAGCTGATCGGCACGGTCGCCTTCGCCGCCTCCGGCGCGCTGATAGCAATGAAAAAGCATATGGATCTGCTGGGCGTCATCGTGCTCGGCGTCGTCACCGCCGTCGGCGGCGGCATCCTGCGTGACGTCATTCTCGGTATCACGCCGCCGCTTGCCTTCCGCGACCCGACGTGCGCCATGGTCGCCATCGGAACAGCCATTGTCCTGTTCATCCCGTGGGTGCGGCATCATCTGATGCACAATGCCAAGCTCTTTGACGCCGCCCTGCTCGTGATGGACTCGGTCGGCCTTGGCGTCTTCACCGTAATGGGCATCTGGAATGCCCTGTCCTTCTCGCCCGACCGCAGCACCTTCCTGCTCGTCTTCGTCGGCGTGCTGACCGGCGTCGGCGGCGGCATGATCCGCGACGTCCTCGCGGGCAACACGCCCTACATCCTCGTCAAGCACATCTACGCCTGCGCGTCGCTGGTCGGCGCGATCGTCTGCGTGCTGCTCTGGCCGCGTCTGCCGCAGTACGCCGCAATGCTCATTGCCATGCTGCTGGTGCTGATCATCCGCCT
>CAMEMX010000160.1 GCA_945927915.1 uncultured Clostridia bacterium | reverse complement strand
TGTGACCCCATGCTTGTAAGGCATGTGCTCTCCCAGCTGAGCTATGCTCCCGAACTGTCGCACATCAGCGACGGTTGTTATTATACACACCGACCCCCAAATTGTCAAGCACTATTTTAAAATTTTTTCAAGTTTTTTCGAGCGTATCCAAAAGCTCCCGGATCTGCTCCGGTGTGAAGGTATAGACCTCGTCGCAGAACTGGCATTCGATGCGGATCGGCTCGCTGCCGTCGGCAAGTTCCTGCAGATCCTTGCGTCCGATCGTGATGAGCGTGGCAGCCACGCGCTCGCGGCTGCAATAGCAGCGGTACTCCACCGGCGTCTGCTCCAGAAACTCAAGCTCGAAGTCCTCCATCACGCGGCGCAGGATCTCCTCCGGGCTCAGCCCCTCCGAGAGCATGGGCGTGACCGCACCCGCCTTCTGAATGCCCTTTTCCAGCTTGTCGATCACCTCGTCCGGCGCACCGGGCAGGAGCTGGATCAGATAGCCTCCCGCGACCCTGACGCTCTGGTCGGTGTCGACGAGGACGCCGAGGGCGCACGCCGTCGGTGTCTGCTCGCTCTGGGCAAAGTACGCCGTCACATCATCGGCGATCTCGCCCGAAACGAGCGCGACGCTGCCGATATACGGCTCCTTCATCTGCAGGTCGCGGATGACTGTCAGCATGCCGTCCGTGCCGACCGCCGCGCCGACATCGAGCTTGCCCGCGTATTTTTCCAGCAGGGTGATCGAGGGATTGTGGACATAACCGCGCACATTGCCCGTCGCGTCCGAGGTCGCGAGGATCGTGCCCAGCGGGCCTCCGCCCTTGACCTGCAGCGTCAGAGCGCCGTTTTCGACCTTTTGCAGATTGCCCATCATCGACGCCGCCGTCAGCACGCGGCCCAGCGCCGCCGTCGCCGTGGGCGTCGTGTGGTGGATATTGCGGGCGCGCTCGACCATTGCGGTCGAGCAGATCGCCATCGCCTTGACAAAGCCGTCCGCCGTCATTGCGCGGACAATATGATCTTGCATGATGCTTACTCCTTCCATGCCGCAAAGTAGATGCGCTGCTCGTCCTCGCGCGGTGCGCCCATACGGCAGTCGCCGAAGCGCTCGACGCGCGCAAAGCCCGCCTCCAGCAGCCACGCGTGCAGCTCGAGCGGGTCATAGGCATATTCGCAGTGCTGCTCGAAGCTGCGCTCCCACAGCGCCCCTCGTTTGCGGAACAGGTCGATGCCATAATAGCAGCAGTTTTCCGCCTTGTCAAATTCCGCGCGCCAGACGCAGTAGCTCTCGTCGTTTTCGTCGAGGAAGACCTGCCCGTCCAGCGCGTGCAGCTTGCAGGGCGTGTTGATGTCAAAGAGGAACGCACCGCCCGGCTTCAGCGCGCGAAACACCCGGGCAAACGTCTGCCTGCAGTCGTTCGGGTCGGTCAGATAATTCAGGCTGTCGAGCAGGCAGAAAACAGCATCCACCGGCTGCGGCAGGCGCAGGCGCTGCATCGGCTGGCGGACAAAAAAGGGAGGATTTTCGGGGATCTGACCGGCCTTTCGCGCCGCCTCGGTCAGCATCTGCTCGGAGATATCCGCCCCAAGGACGCGGTAGCCGCGCTGCGCAAGCAGCAAAGACATGGAGCCGGTACCGCAGGCAAGGTCGAGCACGGACTCCGGCCGTTTGCCCTCCCGGTGCAGTATCGCCTCCAGAAAATCGCAGATCGCGGCATAATCGACGTCCGTCGTCAGGCCGTCATAGGCAGCCGCGAGGTCAAAATAGGCGCTCACTTCTGTTCCTTCATGCGCCCGAAGGCCATCTCATAGCCCCCCTCGCCGTTGACAAGGCTACGGTTGACGCGGCTGACGGTCGCGGAGCTCGCCTTGGTCGCCGCAAGGATGTCGTTATAGATCATGCCGGCATGGAGCATTTTGGCGACCTCATAGCGCTGCTCCATCGCGTTCAGCTCAGCCTGCGTGCAAAGGTCGAGGAAAAAACGGTAGAATTCCTCCGGCGTTTGCAGCGTTGTCAGCGCCTGATAAAGCTCGCATTCCGGGTTGGAGCGCTTGTTGCGGTTATTCATGGTGCATTCCTCCGTATCAAAACAGTAAAGTAATTATACCAGTCTTCTTCAAGAAAGTAAAGTACGAAAACGCGCTTTCGCGAAAAAAAGCGGAGGCTGCGCCGCAGTCTCCGCTTTTTTCAAATTACTTGTTGAAGATCTCGAAAATCTTGTCGATGTCGTCGATATCGGAATTGGTCTTGACCGGTGCGGTGTCGACACTCTTGGACGCGGAGGAAGCGGCAGAGGAATAAATGCCCTTGGTCTCCGGCTTTTTCTTCTCGTCAAAGCCGGTGGCGATAACGGTGACGCGCATCTCGTCCTCGAATTCTTCGGAGAAGGTCGCGCCGAAGATGATGTTCGCCTCGGGGTTGGCGGCTTCCATAACGATATTCGCAGCGGTCTCAACGTCGTCCAGGCCGAGGTCGGCAGAGCCGGTGACGTTGATGAGCACGCCGGTGGCGCCGTTGATGGAGGTCTCGAGCAGCGGGCTGGCAACGGCGGTCATGGCTGCCTGCTCCGCCTTTTCGCGGCCGGAGGCGGTGCCGACACCCATGTGCGCGCGGCCGGCGTTCTTCATGATCGAAGAGACGTCCGCAAAGTCGAGGTTGATGATGACGCGGTCGGAGTAGCCGACCAGCTCGGAGATGGAGCTGACCGCCTGCTTCAGCACATCGTCAGCGATGGCAAAGGCGTTGGCAAAGGTGATCTTCTGGTCGGTGACATATTTCAGGCGGTCGTTGGGGATGATGATGAGGGAGTCGACCTTGTCGGACAGAGCGGCAATGCCGGCCTCCGCCTGCTTCATGCGATTTGCGCCCTCAAAACGGAAGGGCTTCGTGACGACGCCGACGGTCAGGATGCCCGCCTCGTGCGCGAGGTCTGCGATGATGGGAGCAGCGCCGGTGCCGGTGCCGCCGCCCATGCCGGCGGTGATAAAGACCATATCGGAGCCCTCAAGGATCTTGGAGATCGCAGCTCTGCTCTCCTCGGCGGACTTCTTGCCGATCTCGGGCTTGGAGCCGGCGCCCATGCCGCCGGTCAGCTTTTCGCCGATCTGGAGCTTGTTCTCACACTTGGATTTGTTCAGATCCTGGCGGTCGGTATTGACGACGACGAATTCCACGCCGCTGACCTTACTTGCAATCATGCGGTTGACGACGTTGTTGCCTGCGCCGCCGACGCCGATAACCTTAATATTAACTACCTTATCTGCATAAACTTCGGACATTACTATCTCCTCCTATGTATATGAAAAATGGCTACGTTTGTATTCAAGTAGAATTATACTTTTCTATTTTATCGTGAAATGCCGTTCAGGTCAATAGAATTTCTCGTTTTTGGCAAAATTATTTACATTTTTCCGAAAACATATCGGATCCGTGCTTAATTCAGCAGGACATGGGCTTCCTTGCCCTCGCTGAAGGAGAGGTCGATCGTGCCCGTTGCGTATTCCTTCTGCATGGAGACCACGGTCTTCAGATATTCGAGCTTGTAATCGAGGCTGTCGGTGTTGCCGAGATCGACCACAAAGCGGTCGCCGTAAAACACGGTCAGGTGGTACGACGAGGGGACCGACACCGCCGAGATCTGCTTGACAAGATCCGCATTCTCCAGCTCGGTCAGGAGCCTGGTCAGCGC
>CAMEMX010000159.1 GCA_945927915.1 uncultured Clostridia bacterium | reverse complement strand
AAAGGCAGAGCTGCAAAGCTCTGCCTTTGACTGTCGATAAAGCCCGAAACCGTCAAAATCAGAAAACATTTTCACGTATTTTGATATATGCCATGCGAATCGACATGAAAGTGATTTCCTGAACTATTTCACTATTAACGAAAAAATTGTAATGATTTTGACTTACTGCGCAACTCTCGTCTTACCGTACCTTTGTACGCCGACAGACGAGAGTTGCTTGTCTTTCGAACTTTCTCGACAGTGTCCCAGCGTGTCGAAAAGGTTTTCGACACGCTGAGGCAGAGCTGCAAAGCTCTGCCTTTTTCTCTGCAAAAAACAAGGCCGCCCGGTAGGGAGATCCGGGCAGCCTCGACCGACATCACGTTTTGAGATGCGGCGATAAGATTTTTTATGTCGGCAACTTTAGTATATCAGCTTTTTTCGTGTTTTGCAATACATTTCTCTCCCCTTTTTTCGCTTGACATATACCCCCTCAGGGTATATAATATCCGCGGATAAAAGAAAAAGGAGTGTAGATCCTATGGAACAAGGAAACTGTTGCAGCGGGAAAACAAAGCTGCGCACAGGCGATGAACTGCGCTCTCTCCTGCACAGGCTCAACCGCATTGAGGGGCAGGTGCGCGGGATCAAGGGGATGCTGGAGCGCGGCGCCTACTGTACGGACATTCTCGTCCAGTCTGCTGCGGTCTCCGCCGCCATCAACGCGTTCAACCGTGAGCTTCTCGCCTCACATATGCACACCTGCGTCGCGCAGGACATTCGCGACGGCAAAGACGAGGTCGTTGACGAGCTGCTTATGACGCTGCAAAAGCTGATGAAATGAAAGGAACGAACAAATGCTGCATTTTACAGTCACCGGTATGAGCTGCGCCGCGTGCAGCGCCCGCGTGGAAAAGGCGGTCTCCGCCCTTCCGGGCGTACAGAGCTGCTCCGTCAGCCTGCTGACGAATTCGATGGGCGTCGAGGGTGATGCCGCCGCGCAGGACATCATCACCGCGGTACAGGCTGCGGGCTACGGCGCCGCTCTGCAGGGAGAAAAAGAGCCGTCCGCCGCGCAGGACAACACGCTGAAAGATGAGGAAACGCCCCGCCTGCTTCGCCGTCTGCTCGCCTCGCTCGGCTTTCTTCTTGTGCTGATGTATTTCTCCATGGGACACATGGTCGGGCTCCCCCTCCCCGCTTTTTTCGCGGGCAACCACATTGCCGTCGCGCTGGTACAGCTCCTGCTCTCAGCGCTTATCATGGTCATCAATCAGAAATTCTTTATCAGCGGCTTTCGGGCGCTGACAAAGCTCGCACCCAATATGGATACGCTTGTGGCTTTGGGCGCAGCGGCGTCGTTTCTCTGGAGCGTTTACGCGCTGTTTGCCATGACCGCAAGCGCGGAGGCCGCAATGGCTTACATGGACGAGCTGTATTTTGAGTCAGCCGCTATGATCCTTACGCTGATCACCGTCGGCAAGCTGCTTGAAGCGCGGGCAAAGGGCAGGACGACCGACGCGCTCAAGAGCCTGATGCGTCTTGCGCCCAAGACCGCCGTCCTGATCAAGGACGGCGCGGAAGTCACCGTGCCGATCGGGCAGGTGCGAAAGGGCGACCGTTTCGCCGTCCGTCCGGGCGAAAGCATCCCCGTCGACGGCATCGTGCTCGACGGCAGCAGCGCCGTCAATGAAGCCGCGCTGACCGGCGAGAGCCTGCCCGTCGACAAAACCATCGGCGATTCTGTCTCCGCGGCAACGATCAACCGGTCGGGCTACCTCGTATGCGAAGCAACGCGCGTCGGCGAGGACACGACCCTGTCGCAGATCATCAAGATGGTCAGCGATGCCGCGACGACCAAAGCGCCGATCGCCAAGCTCGCCGACCGCGTCTCCGGCGTATTCGTGCCCGCGGTGATCGCCATCGCCTTCGTCACAACACTTGTCTGGCTGCTCGTCGGTCGGGAATTCAGCTTTGCACTGGCGCGCGGCGTTGCGGTGCTCGTCATCAGTTGTCCCTGTGCGCTGGGTCTTGCCACGCCGGTCGCGATCATGGTCGGCAACGGCGTCGGCGCGAAGAACGGTATTCTGTTCAAAACCGCAGTCTCTCTGGAGGAGACGGGCAGGACACAGATCGTCGCGCTCGACAAGACCGGCACGATCACGCGCGGCGAACCGAAGGTCACCGATCTTCTGCCCGCATACAGCGAGGAGCTTCTGCTCAAGGCCGCTTTCGCTCTCGAACGCAAAAGCGAGCATCCGCTGGCAAAAGCCATTTTGCAAAAATGCGCCGAAAAGAACGTCGATGCACCGGAGGTCACGGATTTTTCCGCCCAGCCCGGTAACGGCCTGTCCGCCAGGCTGAACGGCGAGACGCTGGTCGGCGGCAGTTTGCGCTATCTCGGCAGCCTGCTTGACCTTCCCGACGCCGCCGTGCAGCAGGCGGAGCGGCTCTCCGCGCAGGGCAAAACGCCGCTGCTGTTCGCCCTCGGCAAGCGCTATCTCGGCACGATCGCAGTCGCTGACGTCATCAAGGAGGACAGCCCGCAGGCCGTCGCGGAGCTGAAACGCATGGGCATCCGCGTCGTGATGCTGACGGGTGACAACGAAAAGACCGCCCGCGCCATCGGCACACAGGCAGGCGTGGACGACGTGATCGCCGGCGTCCTGCCCGACGGCAAGGAGGCCGCCATCCGCGCCCTACGCGCATCCGGCAAGACCGCCATGGTCGGCGACGGCATCAACGACGCGCCCGCTCTGACCCGCGCGGACACCGGCATCGCCATCGGCGCCGGTGCAGACGTTGCCGTCGATGCGGCGGACGTCGTGCTGATGAAAAGCAGCCTCGCGGACGTCCCCGCCGCCATCCGCCTGAGCCGCGCAACGCTGCGCAACATCCGCGAAAACCTGTTCTGGGCATTCTTCTATAATGTGATCGGTATTCCTCTTGCCGCCGGTGTCTGGATCCCTGTCTTCGGTTGGAAGCTCAGTCCGATGTTCGGCGCGGCGGCAATGAGCCTATCGAGCTTCTGCGTCGTGATGAATGCCCTGCGTCTGAATTTCTTCCGTCCGCACGAAAGCAAGTCCAAACGCCACGAGGCGAAAGCGCTGCGAGCGTCTGCCCCGCGTCAGCAGACACAGGCAAAAAAGCTGCTGCGCATCGAGGGCATGATGTGCGCGCATTGCGAGGCTGCGGTGAAAACGGCGCTGGAGGCGCTGCCTGAAGTCGTCTCCGCAGAGGTCAGCCACGCCGCCGGAACAGCGGCTGTCACGCTGCGCTCGTCCATCAGCAACGAGGCGCTGAAAGCCGCGGTGGAAGCGGAGGATTACACCGTGGTATCCGTCACAGACACATAATCGAACGGGGCAGAGCCTAAGAATCGGTTCTGCCCCGCAGTTTATACATTCTAACTGTGGGGTGATCCGATGAAAGACATTGAGCTTCCGCTGGGCTTCGGCATGGCGCTGGCGCAGAATGAAGCTGCCATGCAGCGCTTCGCAGCGTTGCCGGAGGCGGAAAAGCAGGCGGTGCTTCAGCAGGCGCACGCCGTCGGCTCCAAGCGGGAGATGCAGCAGCTTGTCGCGCGTATTGCGGGCGGATAACGGGACATTCCGCCGCGCATATCCGGCGCTTCTCCGGGCGAGCTACCGGCGGGGTGATTTTTGGCGAAGCAGAGCATGAAGCGCTGACGAAATGCGATATACGGCGA
>CAMEMX010000158.1 GCA_945927915.1 uncultured Clostridia bacterium | reverse complement strand
ATATATCAAAATACCTGAAAATGTTTTCTGATTTTGACGGTTTCGGGCTTTATCGGCAGTCTGAAACGGCACACCGTCCGCGGTGTGCCGTTTCGTATGCTTCAATACATCCGATGGAAATAGCCGCTTTCGCGCATGGAGACGAAGTCGTCATCCGCAACGACGATGTGGTCGAGCAGGAGGATCTGCAGCGCATCCAGCGTGTCGCGCAGACGCGCGGTCAGGTCGGCATCCTCCTTCGACGGCAGCGCCACGCCGGACGGATGGTTGTGCGCCAGCACGACGCCGCTGGCGTTGGAGGTCAGCGCCTCCTGCACCACGCGGCGCATCGGCACATTGGCGGAATTGACGCTGCCGTGACCGATCAGCTTGCAGTTGAGCACCTTTCCCGCCGCGTCGAGCAGGAGCAGATAGACCATCTCATCCCGTGCGCCGTAAAAATACGGCAGCAGGAAGCGCCCGAAATCGGCGCTGGTCGTCAGCCGCTTCTCGTCCCGCGAGCGCGAGAGGAAATAGCGGCGGTGCAGCTCCGGCACAAGGCGCAGCAAAAGGACGCTTTCCTCGTCGATGCCCTCGATGCTGCGCAGCGTGTCGGCATCCGCTTCGATCACGGCGGCGATATTGGGGCATTGCGCCAGAATCCGCTCCGTCAGCGCCTTTGCATCGTCGGTGCTGAAGCGCAAAAGCAGCTCCAGAAGCTCCGCATCCGTCATCGCGTCAGGAACGCCCCGGAGAAAGCGCCGCGTCATGCCGTCCGTTTTCATTGCCGTCCCTCCGTCAGAACTTTTTTGAGATACTGCCCCGTGAAGGACGCTGCGCAGGCGGCGATGTCCTCCGGCGTACCGCAGGCGACGATGCTGCCGCCGCCGTCGCCGCCCTCGGGGCCGAGGTCGATGAGGTAGTCCGCCGTCTTGATGACGTCCAGATTGTGCTCGATGACGAGCACGGTGTTGCCCGTCTCAACGAGGCATTGCAGGACCTCGAGCAGCTTCTGCACGTCGTACATATGCAGACCCGTGGTCGGCTCGTCGAGGATATAGAGCGTCTTGCCCGTGGAACGGCGCGACAGCTCCGTCGCCAGCTTCACGCGCTGGGCTTCGCCGCCGGAGAGGGTCGTTGAGCTTTGTCCGAGCTTGATATAGCCGAGGCCGACCTGCACCAGCGTTGCGATCTTCTCGCGCAGGCGCGGCTGATGCTCAAAGAATTCCAGCGCCTCGTCCGCCGTCATCTCCAGCACCTCGGAGATGTTCTTGCCGCGGTAGAGGACTTCAAGCGTCTCGCGGTTGTAGCGCTTGCCGTGGCAGACCTCGCACGGGACGTAGACGTCGGGCAGGAAGTGCATCTCGATCTTCACAAGGCCGTCGCCGCAGCAGGCTTCGCAGCGTCCGCCCTTGACGTTGAAGGAGAAGCGCCCCGCGCTGTAGCCGCGTGCGCGGGCGTCAGCCGTGGCAGCAAACAGGTCGCGGATGTCGGAAAACAGTCCCGTATAGGTCGCGGGGTTCGAGCGCGGCGTGCGCCCGATGGGGCTCTGGTCGATCACGATGACCTTGTCGAGATTCTCCACGCCCTCCATTTTTTCGTGCCTGCCGGCGCGGATGCGTGCGCCGTTGAGCTTGCCCAGCAGGCGCTTGGCGATGATCTCGTTGACAAGGGAGGACTTGCCGCTGCCGGAGACGCCCGTGACGCAGGTGAAGGTGCCCAGCGGGATCTCGACGTCGATGTTGTTGAGGTTATTCTCGCAGCAGCCGCACACGCGCAGATGCTTGCCGTTGCCCGCCCGGCGCACGGCCGGGACGGGAATGCGCCGTTTGCCGGAGAGGTACTGCCCCGTCAGGCTTTCCGGTGTGTTCATAATATCCTGCAGCGAGCCTTGCGCGACGATCTCGCCGCCGTGGATGCCCGCGCCCGGCCCGACGTCGACGATATAGTCCGCCGCGCGCATGGTGTCCTCGTCGTGCTCGACGACGATGAGCGTGTTGCCGAGGTCGCGCAGGCGGCAGAGCGTCGCCAGCAGCTTGTCGTTGTCGCGCTGGTGCAGGCCAATGCTCGGCTCGTCGAGGATATACAAAACGCCCATCAGCGACGAGCCGATCTGCGTGGCAAGGCGGATGCGCTGTGCCTCGCCGCCGGAGAGCGTACCCGCCGAACGCGAAAGCGTCAGATATTGCAGGCCGACGCTCTGCAAAAAGCCGAGACGGGAGCGGATCTCGCGCAGGATCTGGTCGGCGATGACCGCCTGCGCACCCTCCAGATGCAGCGTGTCGAGGAAGTCAAGCTCCTGCTTGACGGACATTTCGCAGAATTTCGTGATGGACAGGCCGCCGACCGTGACCGCCCGCGCAATGTCCGACAGGCGGTCGCCGCCGCAATGCGGGCAGGGCGAGCTTGCCATCAGCTCCTCCAGCTCCTTGCGCACGGCGTCGGACTGCGTCTCATGGGCGCGGCGCTCGATGTTCGGCAGGATGCCCTCGAAGGGCTGCTCCAGCACGCCTCTGCCGTTGCCGCGCTCATAGTGCAGCGTCAGCTTTTCCCCCTTCGTGCCGTAGAGGATCACGTCCATCGCGCTGCGCGGCAGATCCCTGACCGGGGTGTAGAGGTCGAAATGGTATTTCAGCGCCAGCGCCTCGAAATACATCCGCGCGATGGAATCGTTTTTGATGTTGCCCCAGCCGCTTGCCTGGATCGCGCCGTCATAGAGCGACAGGTCGGGATTCGGGATCACGAGCGAGGGATCGGCCTTCAGCCGGAAGCCGAGGCCGGAGCACTCCGGGCACGCGCCGAGCGGGTTGTTGAACGAGAACAGCCGCGGCGACAGCTCCGGGATCGAGATGCCGCAGTCGTCGCAGGCGTAGTTGCGGGAAAAGAGCGTCTCTTCGCCCGTGTCCGGGCATTGGATGACGACCAGGCCGCCGCCGTGCGCCAGCGCGGTCTCGACGCTGTCGGTCAGGCGGCGGGTGATGTCCCCGCGCAGGACGAGGCGGTCGACGACCAGCTCGATATGGTGCTTTTTGTTCTTCTCCAAAACGATCTCCTCGCTCAGGTCATAGTTGATGCCGTCGACGCGCACGCGGGCAAAGCCGCTGCGCCGGGCGTCGTCGAGCACCTTGACATGCTCGCCCTTTTTGCCGCGCACGACGGGCGAAAGCACCTGAAAGCGGGTGCCTTCCGGCATCGCGAGAACCTTGTCGACGATCTGATCGACGCTCTGGCGGCGGATCTCCCTGCCGCATTTTGGGCAGTGCGGCGTGCCGACACGCGCCCAGAGCAGGCGCAGGTAGTCGTAGATCTCCGTGACGGTGCCGACGGTCGAGCGGGGGTTTTTGGAGGTGGTCTTCTGGTCGATGGAGATCGCGGGCGAAAGCCCCTCGATCGAGTCCACGTCGGGCTTGTCCATCTGGCCCAAAAACTGGCGCACATAGGCGGACAGCGACTCGACATAGCGCCGGCGGCCCTCGGCATAGATCGTGTCAAAGGCAAGCGAGGACTTGCCGCTGCCTGAAAGACCCGTAAAAACGCTCAGCGCATTGCGCGGGATCTCCACGTTCACATTTTTCAGGTTGTTTTCTCTTGCGCCGCGAACCAGTATCGTATCTCGCATGGCCAGCCTCCGAACAGTTTATTTCAAAGAAGTATTATATCATATTTGCGCGTATCCGACAAGCAAAAAGTTGAACAAAAGTTTTAGAAAAC
>CAMEMX010000157.1 GCA_945927915.1 uncultured Clostridia bacterium | reverse complement strand
CCTTGACGGCGACGGCCTCGCCGCCGGCGGCGTTGATCTCGTCGGCGATTTTCTGCGCGTTTTCCACGAACAGATCCAGAAGCGCCACCTTGACGCCCTTCTTCGCCATCTCCTTCGCCATCACGCCGCAGATGATCCCACCCGCGCCCGTAATGACCGCCACCTGACCGGAAATATCAAAGTTTACTTCATACATGGTTTTATGTCTCCTTTTTACTTACCAAAGCAGCCGCGCATGGCGGTTGCCGCGAAGTCACGAATGTGTTGTGCATCGGGCCGGTTCAGGACCTCCAGCGATACATAGCCGCGATAGCCGTTGGTTTCCAACGTGCGGATGACCGCCGGGAAATCAATGTGCCCCTCACCGGGAAGCGAACGGTTGCTGTCCGCGAAGTGGACATGGGAGATGCTGCCGGCATAAGTTTCTATCTCCCTCAGCATATTTGCGTCTTCAATATTGGAATGGAACGTGTCATAGAGGATGCCGACGTTTTTCGGGCGGCCGATCCTTTCGAGAATGGCATCGCCCTCGGCGGTGGAATGCACGAGCTTGCATTCATAACGGTTGATCGGCTCCAGGTTCAGGGTCACGCCCTTCTGCGCGGCGTATTCCGCGACCGCAGTCAGCTCTCTGCACAGCAGGTCTTCTTCGATCTCCGCAGAAGCCTCACCGCCTCTGCCGCGGATCAGTCCGACCGTGACATTGGGCTTTCCGAACGCAGCGGAAAAATCAATGTCCGCAAACAGACGTTCCCTTGCGGCCTGCCGTTTGAGCGCCGAGGGCGACGTCATCGCGATACCCTCCATGCCCATGGCCTGTCCGGTCGAGATCGTCGATACACCGAGTTCCAGCTCGTCGAGCTTTCTTCTTATCCGGTCAAAGTCGAGCAGCGCGGGGTCTGAAAGAATGATCTCGACGGCGTCGAACCCGCACGCCTTGACCCATTCAAAGCCCTTCTCCCATTCACAGCCGCGGAACGGGGAAAACGGATTGTCGTATTGCACCGAAATAGATGCACTGACACGAATCATTGGATGCTTCGCCTCCTAAAGTTGTATTTCGTATTTCGTATACGAAATACCGTTGTCTAAAGTATATCACATCCCCGGATTTTTGCAAGAGGTTTTCGGTCAGAATTACCAAAATCATCACAATATACAAATGCAAAATTGCGATTTTGTCGAAACTGCACAGAATTTCCCGTCTGCAAAATGGGCCGCGCTGTTTCAAGCTCCCGGCGTCAAAAATGAAAGCGTTTTCTTTTTAATCTGACAGAATTCACAAAAGTGTTTCTCTCTTCCCTGCCGGAGCATGGTCATTTCTCCAATTCTTTCCTTCGCTGAAAAATACTGCAAATTACCCCTTTACTTTCATTCGCTAATGTGGTAATATGGTATCACAATAAAGAACGCGGTGCAGACCGCAAGGAGGAAACCAAAATGAAAAAGATGGCAAAACTGTTTACCCTGCTGCTCGTGCTGAGCCTGATGGCGTCGATCTTCACCGGCTGCGCCAAGGACACGGCGGACTCTGATCTCTCTTATATTAAAGATAAGGGTGTTCTGGTCGTCGGCATCACGGACTTTGCACCGATGGACTATCAGGATGCGGACGGCAACTGGATCGGCTTCGACGCCGACCTTGCGAAGGCCTTTGCCGATTCCCTGGGCGTCAAGGTCGAATTTGTTGAGATCAACTGGGGCACCAAGGAAATGGAGCTGGAAAACAAGGGCATTGACTGCGTTTGGAACGGCATGACCCTGACCGACGGTGTGAAGGCTGCCATAAGCACCTCCGACCCGTACTGCAAGAACGCGCAGGTCGTCGTAGTCAATCAGGCGGTTGCCTCCCAGTATCAGACGACCGAGTCTCTCTCCTCTCTGAACTTGAACTTCATCGTTGAGGACGGCAGCGCGGGCGCCGAGGCGCTGGATTCGCTCGGCATCCCCTATCTGTCGGCGGAAACGCAAGCCGATGCGCTTCTGGAGGTCGCTTCCGGCTCTGCCGACGCCTGCGTCATCGACCTTCTGATGGCAGGCGCCATGATCGGCGAAGGCACGAGCTACCCTGACCTTGTCTTCACGGTCAGCCTCAACTATGAAGAATACGGCGTCGGCTTCCGCAAGGGCTCCGACCTCACCGAAAAGCTGAATGCCTTCTTCGCGGAGAACGGCGAACTGATCGCGTCTCTCGCGCAGACCTACGGCATCCAGGACAATATCATCGCCACAAGGTAACGCGATGCTGGCGACGGTACTTACCGCGCTGTGCGAAGGGTTCCTGAAAACGCTGGAGCTCTTCGCGCTGACGCTGCTCGGTTCACTTCCGCTTGGGCTGCTCGTCGCCTTCGGGTCGATGAGCCGCTTCAAGCCGCTGTCCCTGCTGACCCGCTTCATCGTCTGGATCGTGCGCGGTACGCCGCTGATGCTCCAGCTTCTTGTCATCTATTACGGCCCCGGTCTCCTGTTTGGCGTACAGGTCTGGGGCGGCGGCACCGGCGGCCGCTACGTCGCTGCCCTGACCGCGTTCATTTTCAACTACGCCTGCTATTTTTCCGAGATCTACCGCGGCGGCATCGAAGCCATCCCGCGCGGGCAGATCGAAGCCGGACAGGTGCTCGGCATGAGCCGGAGGCAGATCTTTTTCCGCGTGACGCTATTGCAGGTCGTCAAGCGCATCCTGCCGCCCATCTCCAACGAGGTCATCACCCTCGTCAAGGACACCTCCCTCGCCCGCGTCATTCTGGTTTACGAGATCATCTGGGAGGGGCAGTCGTTTATCCGCAGCGACGGTCTGATCTGGCCGCTGTTCTTCACCGGCCTGTTCTATCTCGCGTTTACCGGCCTGCTGACGCTTCTGTTCGGCTATCTGGAGCGGAAGCTGGACTATTTTCGGGTTTGAGGTGCGATTATGACCGTTTTGGAAGTGAAAAATCTGCAAAAAAGCTACGGAAAGTCCCGCGTTCTGCAGGATGTCTCCTTCTCTCTTTCCCGCGGGCAATGCCTCGCCGTCATTGGCTCGTCCGGCGGCGGCAAAACGACGCTGCTGCGCTGTCTGAACTTTCTGGAGCGCTCTGACGCCGGTCAGATCCTGCTCGACGGCGAGACGCTCTTCGACGCCGCCGCGCCAAAGCCCGACGCAGAGCAGGAAATTCGAAGAAAACGGCTGCATTTCGGTCTGGTATTTCAGAGTTTCAACCTTTTTCCGCAGTACACGGCGCTGGAAAATGTGACACTTGCCCAGCGCCTTGCGGCAAAGGAGCGCCGCGAAGGCAAGCAGGCTTTGCAGCGCATCGAAGAAAAGGGACGCAGCCTTCTGGCGCAGGTCGGTCTCGCGCACCGGATGGACAACTACCCGCACCAGCTCTCCGGCGGTCAGCAGCAGCGCGTTGCCATCGCCCGTGCGCTGGCCGGCGAGCCGGACATTCTCTGCTTCGACGAGCCGACCAGCGCGCTCGACCCGGAGCTGACGGGCGAGGTGCTGAAGGTCATCCGGGCGCTGCGCGAACGTGAGACGACGATGATCGTCGTGACGCACGAGATCCGCTTTGCCCGCCAGATCGCAGACCATGTGATCTTCATGGATGAGGGCCGCATCGTCGAGGAAGGCCCGCCCGCGCAGGTCATCGACGCGCCGCAGGCGGAACGCACCCGCCGCTTCTTAGAGCGCTACAGCGAAGAATGAAACAACGCCAAAGTC
>CAMEMX010000156.1 GCA_945927915.1 uncultured Clostridia bacterium | reverse complement strand
CGACAAGCGAAAATGGCGGAAAACCGTCATGCTGCGGCGTGAAGGTATGAGAAACATACCGCTGCGGTTCGGCGGCGTTGACAATGAAGAACGGAAAAGGTATAATATCTCCGGGGAAATCCGGGAAAAACGTGGTTTTTCCGGAAAATCGAAACAAGTGCCGCCGGGCGCGAACGCGCGGCGGACGGAACGGAAATGAGAGGATAGCATGAAGACATTACTGAAAAACGCAAAGATCTATGACGGAACCGGGTCGCCGGCCTTTTTGGGCGACGTTCTGATCGGCGGGGAGCGGATCCTGCGCGTCGCGCCGAACCTGAGCGACGCGGAGGCACGCGTGATCGACCTGCGTGGACGCTCCCTGTCCTCCGGCTTTATTGACGCGCATTCGCACAACGACTGGTTTGCGATCAAAAACGATCCGCTGCCGTATTTTGCGCCGTTTATCCGGCAGGGGATCACGACCTTCGTCACCGGCAACTGCGGCATCTCGGTCACGGGCTTTGCGCCGGACTGCCCGCACGTCGACAAGATGGGCGGCGGCCTGTTCTCCTTCCGCGACACCACGGGCGCTTACGGCATGGCAGAGGACTTTTTTGCGGCGATCGACGGCAACACGCCCTGCAACATTGCCGCGCTGGTCGGGCACTGCTCTGCAAGAGCTGCCGTTGCGGGCAGCGAAAACCGCAAGCTCACCGCGCAGGAGGAAGCGCAGATGCTTGCGGTTTTGGAGGAAAACCTGCGGCAGGGCGCGGCGGGCATCTCCCTCGGCCTGATGTACGAACCGGGTCTGTACGCGGACACGGAGGAGCTGAAAAAGGTCGCGGCACTGTGCCTGAAATACGATAAACCGCTGACCGTCCACCCGCGGGCAAACTCCGCGGTGTCGATGTCCTACCCGGAGCTGCTCGGTCGGTCACATCTGCTGCGCGCGGTGGATGAGCTGGTGGAGCTTGCGCAGGGCACGAAGCTGAAACTGCAATATTCCCACGCGATCTTTGTCGGCAAGCGCTCTCTCAAGGACAAGGACGAATTTGTGCAGATCATGAATAAGCTCCGCGAAAACGGGGTCGACGCGAAATTCGATATTTATAATGAATGCCTCGGCGTCTCCGTCATCACGGTCATTCTCCCGCCGTGGTATCAGGCGATGTCGCCGCAGGAGCGCAAAAAGCCCCTCAACCGCTTGAAACTGTCCGTTCTCATCAAAGCGACGAGCCTGCTGCTCGGCTTCGGCTTCGATGACATCCAGATCGCTTACATCGGCGAGGGGTTTGCGCATTATGAGGGAAAGACCGTCCACCGGATCGCCGAGGAGGAAGGCATGAAGGATCTTGACGCCTACCTGATGCTCTGCGAAAAGAGCAATTTTCAGGGACGGGTCAATATGGGGCCTTATTCCACGAACGAGATCATCTCCGAATTTGAACACAACGAGAATTGCCTGTACATGACGGACGCGTGGGTGGAGGAGCACGGCGTGCAGAACCCCGCGATCTATGACTGTTACCCCAAATTCCTCCGCGACGCGCTGCGCGGCACGGGCGACACGATGGAAAACACGGTGCGCCGCATGACGGGCGCGACTGCCGACCGTTTCCTGCTCAGGGACAGAGGCTATGTCCGCGAGGGATATTACGCCGACCTGACGGTGTTCAACGAGGACGCGCTGCGCACGGCGACGCCGGACAGACAAGTATCCTTCGGCATTGAGAAGGTCTTCATCAACGGACAACCGGTGCTCGACGGCGGGAAGCTCGACACGCAGGCGCTCAAGACCTCCGGCAGAGCCGTCCCGGTCAGGTGACCTCCTGACGCTGCCTGTGCCGCCTTCGCCGCAGCACGATGACGGCAGTACCGATCGCGGCAGCCGGCAAAAGATACAGCAGGAGCGGAGCGTTCCGCTCCTGTTTTTCTGTCTGCTCATCGGCAGGCGATGCCTGCTCCGGCGCGATGCTGCCAACGCCAGGCAAAAGCGCCTGCGACGCCTCCGGAACCGGCTGCACCGGCATTGTTTCCAGGGCCTGCGAGGTATCCGAACGCTCCTGCACGCGGTCGATGTATTCGCGCAGCGTGAGCGCCTCGCCTGCGTCATAGAGACTTGGTGCGTTTTCGGGTGCCTGCCGGTGGTCATAACGTGCGGTGTAGGAACAGGCAACGTCCAGAAGGAGCTGCTCTTCTCCGCGCAGGGCGAAGATCTCCAGCCCGATGCCCGCGCCGAGGGAATGCGTGCCGATGGGGAGCGTCAGCTCCGGCGCGCCGGTCAGCGGCGAGAGCTTCGTGCAGTTGCAGACAAAAGGATAGCTGCTCGCCGGATGCTTGGTGACGCTGTAGTGCGGCGTATGCAGGTAGGTCGGGAAGATCAGCACGGAAACGTTGTTTTCCTCCATCAGCGCGGTCACCTTGGCATACATCGCCTCACGCAGATGGGTGCTGACAATATCCATGCTTTCCGCGTAGTAGAAGATCTCCGGCATCGAGACGGTTACGACCTCTGCACCGCAGGAGGTGAACTCGGCAACGGCGCTGTCAAAGGCGGCGGACACCTCAGCGTCAAGGGCGTCTTCGCTCCGCTCATACGAGCCGGGCAGGGGATAGGACAGCTCGGCGAGAACGCCGATGCGCATCCCCTCCAACGCGTTTTCGTTCAGCTTTTCGGCGTAGCCCTGGGTGCCGCCTGTGAGCACGTCCAGCATGATCGCCTGATCCGCAACGCTTCGCGTGATCGCACCGGGGGTATCGCGGGAGGGGTTCAGCACGACGCAGCCCTCGCTCTCCAGCAGACCGACGGTCGGACGCAGCGTCACACAGCCATTGAGCGCCGACGGATAGCGCAGCGAGACGTTGGTGTCCGTGCCGAGACCGGCAGCGGCAAAGTTCAGCGACACGGCTGAGGCGCTGCCGCCGGAGGAACCGCCCGAGGCCAGCTCCGCGTTATAGGCGTTGAAGGTCTCCAAAACGCGGTCGCTGACGCTGCTGATGGCGTCCTGTGCACCTGCGGACATATTGGTCTTGCCGAGGACGATCGCGCCCTCGTCCAAAAGATACTGCACGACGGCTGCACTTTCGTAGCAGACGGACTTGTAGTACCAGTAACCGTTGGTGGTGGGGTAACCCTCGTAGTCGATGTTGTCCTTGACGACCACGGGAATGCCGAACAGGGCGCCCTCTGCCGTTCCGTCCGCGAGGGCGGCATCACGCTTATCCGCCACGTCAAGGGCGTTATCGCAAAGGGTGATGAAGCAGTTATATGTCTCGTTATAGGCATCAATGCGTTCAAGATAATACTCCGTCAGCTCGCGGCAGGAGATCAGCCCGAGGTCAATGGCCTCGCGCAGCGTAGAAATATCCGCCTCATACAGGGCGGCAAGGAGCGCCTGCCGGTCGTCGGCGCTTTCGGGAAAGAGATCTTCAATTTCCCCGTTGCCTGCGGCGAGGGTCTGCATGGACAACAGAAAGCACAGCAGGAACACAATGAGCTTTTTCATGGTTGGACACCTGTTTCCGCGCGGCGAGTCCGCGCTGAGGATCATGTCTGCCGTAACAGAACAAAGATACGACCATTATAGCACAAATCTTCCAAATAGCGACAGTTTTTCCGCGGTGGCATGGATTTTTTGCCTATGCTTGCTTTGCAAAACCGGATATTCCCGCCGGAAGGCGGGATAGGATCTCCGCAGAAGATTTCGTCAACAAAGCTGATTTCGTCCCAATTCA
>CAMEMX010000155.1 GCA_945927915.1 uncultured Clostridia bacterium | reverse complement strand
AGCACGCGGACGAGGCGGTCAAATGGCTCTCCGAGCTGCACCTGCTTGACGACCGGCAGACCGCCGCGCAGATCGTCCGAAACGGCGCCGCCCGCGGCTACGGTGCGGCGCGCATCCGGCAGATGCTCTATGAAAAGCGCGTGCCCAGAGAGTTGTGGGATGAGGCGCTGGAGCTGCTTCCGCCGCAGGACGACGCCATCGACACGTTTTTACAGCGCCGCTTTCGCGGCAATACTCCCGACCGCGCGGAGATCAAACGCGCGACGGACGCGCTTTTGCGGCGCGGTCATTCGTGGGAGGATATTCGGCGCGCGCTGTCGCGCTATGCGTCGGAAGAAGAATTCTTCGGGGAATGAAGAAAGGAAACAAAACTATGAGCAAAAGCATCGGGATGATCTCCCTCGGCTGCGCGAAGAACCAGGTCAACGCGGAACAGATGATGTATCTTCTCCGCGAGGCGGGCTATGAGATCCTGCCGACCGTGGAGGGCGCGGACGTCGTAATCATCAACACCTGCGGCTTCATTGACTCGGCCAAGAGTGAGGCGATCGACAATATCCTCGCCATGGGCGAACTGAAATCGGCGGGGGTGATCGGAAAGATCCTCGTTACGGGCTGCCTCTCGCAGCGCTATCAGGACGAGATCCTGAGCGAAATGCCGGAGGTGGACGGCGTGCTCGGCACGGGCAGCTATGACGACGTTGTCTCCGTTGTGGAGCGGCTGCTGGGCGGCGAGACCGTCAGCGAATTCGGCGACATCCACGCGCCGATGAGCGAGGCCGGCCGCATTCTGACCACGCCGGACTATTACGCCTACCTGAAGATCGCTGAGGGCTGCGACAACCACTGCTCCTATTGCGTCATCCCGTCGCTGCGCGGCAAATACCGCAGCCGCACGATGGACGACTGCCTCTATGAGGCGCGGATGCTGGCAGAGGACGGTGTGAAGGAGCTGATCGTCGTCGCGCAGGATACGAGCCGCTACGGCATCGACCTCTACGGCGAGCGCAAGCTGCCGGAGCTGCTGCGCGAGCTGTGCAAAATCGAGAAGCTGCATTGGGTGCGCGTACACTATCTCTATCCGGATGAGCTGACCGACGAGCTGCTGGACGTCATCGCGTCCGAGCCGAAGATCGTCAACTATTTTGACATCCCCATCCAGCATGTCAACGACACGATCCTCAGGAAGATGAACCGCCGCGGCACCAAGGCGGAGCTTTGCGAGCTGTTCGGCAAGATCCGCGCGAAGATCCCCGACGCCGTCATCCGCACCAGCCTCATCACGGGTCTGCCCGGCGAGGGCGAGGCGGAGTTCGAGGAGCTGTGTCGGTGGCTGCGGGAGTATAAGCTGGAGCGCGTCGGCGCGTTTGCCTTCTCCCCGGAGGAGGGGACTGCCGCGGCGAAGATGGAGCATCCCGATCAGGAGACTGCCGTCCGCCGCGCCGAAATCATCTCCGAATTGCAATCCCGCATTATGGACGAATGCAACGAAGCGCGCGTCGGAACGACCATGGAGGTGCTTTGCGAGGGCTATGATCCCGAATCGGAGCAGTATTTCGGCAGGACCTACGCCGATTCGCCCGAAATCGACGGCACCGTCACCTTCGATAGCGAAAAGACCGTGCGCGTCGGCAGCTTCGTGCGCGTGAAGATCACGGGCGTGAACGACTTTTCCCTGGTGGGAACTTCCGAGGAGGCTTGACAATGACGACTGCAACCAAATTCACGCTGGCGCGTGTGCTTTTGATCCCTGTTTTTCTGGTTTGTATGTATCTTGCCGAAGCGTACGGCACGGTCATGCAGTATGTGGCGCTGGCGGTGTTTGCCATCGCCAGCCTGACCGACCTGATCGACGGCAAGATCGCCCGGCGCTATAATCAGGTGACCGATCTCGGCAAATTCCTCGATCCGCTGGCGGACAAGGTGCTGGTCATCGCCGCGATGGCGATGTTCTGCGAATGGGGCATTTTCCCCGCGTGGGCGCTGATGATCGTCCTGACGCGCGAATTTGCCGTGACGGGACTGCGCCTGATCGCGGCGGGCAAGGGCCGCGTGATCGCCGCCGGCTGGTCGGGCAAGGTCAAGACCGCTGTCACGATGGCGGGTATGTGCCTGATGCTGTTTCTCAACACGTCGATCTTCGCGGACCTGCTGGGCGTCTGCTTTATTCAGACCCTCAACTGGATCATCGTCGCCCTGATCTCCGTGACCACCCTCTATTCCGGCGTGGAATATTTTCTCAAGAATTTCGACGTGCTGGTGGAGAAGAAGTAATTTTCACATTTCGCTTGACACATTTCCCCGAAAATGCTAATATAATGCCAATGAAAATATCGCGTTGATCGAAAAGAGTAGCCTGCCTTTTGCGCAGCAGAGAGCATCCGTCACCGGCTGAAAGCGGATGCAGCGCTATGCGGGTGAAGTGCGTTCGGGAGCGAGGGGAGACCCCGTTTGCCGCGTCAAGGCAGAAGTGAGAAATCAGAGTGGAACCGCGAGCTATGCCCGCCTCTGGAGCAATTCCGGGGCGGGCTTTTTTATGTTTGGAGGCGAGAGAATGCGGTTAAAAGAGACAATACAGGCTTATCGGCGCAACGACCCCGCAGCGCGGAGCAACCTCGAGGTGTTCTTCCTGTATAACGGCCTGCACGCCGTGATGTATTATCGGATCGCGCACTGGTTCTATACGCACGGAATGAAATTTATCGGGCGCTGGGTGTCACAGTTTGCCCGCCGTAGGACGGGCGTAGAGATCCATCCCGCCGCGAAGATCGGACGCCGTCTGGTCATCGACCACGGTACGGGCATCGTCATCGGCGCGACGGCGGAGATCGGGGACGACTGCCTGCTCTATCAGGGCGTGACCCTCGGCGGCACGGGCGCGGCAAGGGAAAAGCGCCATCCGACCCTCGGCAACAACGTCATGGTCGGCTGCGGTGCGAAGGTCCTGGGGCCGTTTAAGGTCGGGGACAACGCGCGCATCGCCGCAAATTCCGTCGTGCTGGAGGAGGTTCCTGCCAACTCCACGGTGGTCGGCGTTCCGGGACGCGTCGTGCGCCTCAACGGCGAAAAGCTCGACCACATCCATACGCCTGACCCCGTCCGCGCAGAGCTGGACTACCTGCATGAACGTCTTGAAAAACTGGAAAAACAGATGGAGGAGAAATAATATGTATCTTTACAATTCATTGACCCATAAGAAAGAGCTGTTCGTCCCGAACCACCCCGACGTTGTCAAAATGTATACCTGCGGCCCGACGGTCTACCACTTCGCCCACATCGGCAATCTGCGCAGCTATATCATGGAGGACGTGCTGGAAAAGAGCCTGCGCTACCTCGGCTACAACGTCAAGCGCGTGATGAACATCACCGACGTCGGACATCTGGCCTCGGACGCGGACACGGGCGAGGACAAGATGCTCAAGGGCGCCAGGCGCGAGCACAAGAGCGTCATGGAGATCGCGAAATTTTACACCGACGCCTTCTTTGCCGACTGCGCCAAGCTGAACATCAAAACGCCGGACGTCGTCGAGCCCGCGACGAACTGCATCGACGAGTATATCCACATGGTCACGACCCTGCTTGAAAAAGGTTATGCTTACCGCGCCGGCGGCAACATCTACTTCGATACCTCGAAGCTGGAAAAATACTATGTCTTCAACGACCACAATGAGGAAGATCTGGCTGTCGGCGTGCGCGAGGGTGTCGAGGAGGACACGAACAAGCGCAA
>CAMEMX010000154.1 GCA_945927915.1 uncultured Clostridia bacterium | reverse complement strand
ATTCACTTTTCACTATCCACCCCCCCGGAAGGAGAAACGCATGCTTCAGACATTTCGTGAGCGCGGGCTGACCGCGCCGAACAAAACGGAGCTTTTCTGCGCGCTGGGCTGCTGGGTCGTCTATCTCGTCGGCATGAGCGCGCTGGCGCTGTGGCTGCTGCCCCTGCTGGGCGTCGACCTGCGCAGCGAAAAAGGCTGGTCCCTTGCGCAGGTGTGCATCCTCACGGCGGATTTTGTCGTGGTCGCGGCGGTGTTCTGCCGCTTCCTGTGGCGCTCGTTCGCGCCGCTGAAGGGCAACGGCAAGCGCCTGCTGACGACCGTGCTCTACGGCTTCGCCGCCTACTGGGTGCTGATGTGCCTCGTGTCCGCGGTCGTCACCTCCGTGTCGCTCGGCATGGACGTGACGCCCGACAGCAGCAACAACACGGCGATCCGGACCGCCCTGACCAACTACCGCGTGCCGATGGCGATCTGCACGGTGCTGCTCGCCCCCGTGACCGAGGAATGCCTCGTGCGCGGCGCGCTGTTTGCGCCGCTGTGCCGCCGGAAGCCGTGGCTTGCCTACGTCGTGACGTCGGTGCTGTTCAGCCTGCTGCATATCGTGCAGCATTACGAGGCGGGACAGGCGCTTTTGCCGTATTTCCTGACGTTTTTGGAATATCTGCCCGCCGGGCTGGTGCTCGGCTGGGCCTATCAGCGCACGCGCAGCGTCTGGGGCCCCATCGCGCTGCACTGCGTGATCAATCTGCTCGCCGTGGTCTCAACGGTCTGAGAACGGAGGTGCGAAAATGCCCAAAATTCAACAGCTTTCGCCCCATGTGGCCGACCTGATCGCCGCCGGCGAGGTCGTCGACCGCCCGGCCGGCGCCGCCAAGGAGCTGATCGAAAACGCCATCGACGCCGGCGCGAAAAACATCACCGTCGAGCTGCAAGGCGGCGGCATGACCTTCCTGCGCGTGACCGACGACGGCTGCGGCATGAGCGCCGAGGACGCGCCCACCGCCTTCCTGCGCCACGCGACGAGCAAGCTGCGGCAGGCGAGCGACCTCGAGGCCATCCGCACCCTCGGCTTCCGCGGCGAGGCATTAGCCGCCATCAGCGCCGTCTCGCGCGTCGAGCTGCTGACCAAGACCGCCGACGCCGCCTTCGGCACGAGCCTGCAATTGGAGGCCGGCGCCGTGACCGAGCAGGGCGAGGCCGGCTGCCCCAGCGGCACGACCATCATCGTGCGCGACCTGTTTTACAACACGCCCGCACGGATGAAATTCATGAAACGCGACACCGTCGAGGCCGCCGCCATCGTGAGCATGGCGCAGCGTCTCGCGCTGGCGCACCCGGAGGTCGCCTTCCGCGTCCTGCGCGACGGCGAGGAGCAGCTCCGCACACCCGGCGACGGGCGGCTTTACAGCGCCGTCTACGCCGTTTTCGGCAGGTCGAGCGCACAGGAGATGATCGAAGTCGACAGCCACTACGAAAAATACGCCCTCACGGGCTATATCTCCAAGCCCGGCGCCTCGCGCGGCAACCGCAGCGGGCAGATCTTCTTCGTCAACGGGCGCCATGTGCGCTCAAAGGCGATGACGGTCGCGCTCGAGGAGGCGTACCGCAACGCGATCATGGTCGGGCGCTTCCCCACCTGCGTGCTGCACCTGCATTTGCCGGAGCAGCTCGTCGACGTCAACGTCCACCCCGCCAAGACCGAGGTGCGCTTCGTGCGCGAGCAGGACGTCGTCGACTGCATCCGCTACGGCGCGCAGGGCGCTTTGGAGCGGGCGAGCGGGCGCGTGCCGCTGCGCCTGCCGAACACGCAGGAGAAGCAGGCGCAGGCCGTGCCGAAAAAGGACTTTTTCCGCCGGATGAGCGCCGAGGATTACCGCGCCGTGGCGTCTGTTTTGCGCGACGGCGCGGCGGAGGCGACGCGCGCAATGCGCGCCGACGAACGGGCTTATGCAAAGCCGGAGGTTCCTGCACCGGCGGGGACGTGTCCCCGCCCTACAGAGCGGTTACGAAAAATGGATGTAGGGATGGGGCATGCCCCTGACCTGTTGAATCAGCGGCTCTGTCAGCGCGGGCAAAGCCCGCTTGCCAATCGCCTTGATTCTGCCACTCCTTTTTGCTCGCTTCATCCGCCACAGGCGGCGCTCGCAAACGTCCCCGACCGCGAAGCGGCAGACGGAAAAGACGAACAGACTGGTACAATGCCGGAGGTTCCCGCACCGGCGGGGACGTGTCCCCGCCCTGCAGAACGGTTACGGGAAACGGAGCCGGAGCAGCAGGCGCTTGCCCTGCCGACGCAGGACTACCGCGTCGTCGGCGAGGTGCTCGACACCTACATCATCGTCGAGCAGGACAGACAGGTGCTGCTCATCGACAAGCACGCCGCGCACGAGCGCATCCTCTTTGAAAAGCTGCGCCGGAGCGCCGAGCCGGTCATGTCGCAAATGCTGCTGGAGCCGATATTATGTAAACCCGAACGCGAGGAGGCCGCCCTCCTGCTGGAAAACGCGCCGCTTCTGGGCGAATGCGGCTTTGAGCTGAGCGACTACGGCGACGGCACGCTCGCCGTGCGCCGCCTGCCGTCCGAGCTTGCGCCGGACGACGCCGCGAGCGTCCTTTCCCAGCTTGCCGCCGACCTGCGCGCGGGCAAGCGCACCGATCCCGCCGCCCTGCGCGACAAGCTGCTGCACACGCTGGCGTGCAAGGCAGCCATCAAGGGCGGCCGCCACACCGATGAACGCGAACGCGAGGCGCTCGTCAAGCGGGTGCTCGGCGATCCGTCGCTCAAATACTGCCCGCACGGACGGCCGATCGTCGCCGTGCTGACCGCCGCGCAGTTGGAGCGCAGCTTCGGGAGGGCGTGACGATGAAGCTGGTTTGCATCGTCGGCCCGACCGCCACGGGCAAGACCCGCCTGTCCGTCGCGCTGGCGCAGCGCCTCGGTGCGGAGATCGTCTCGTGCGACTCCATGCAGCTCTACCGCGGCATGGACATCGGCACCGCCAAGCCCACCGAACAGGAGATGGGCGGCGTGAGGCATCATATGATCGACTGCCTCGACCCGTGCGAGGAATTTTCCGTCAGCCGCTATGTCGAGCTGGCTGACCGCTGCGTACAGGAGATTTTCGCGCGGGGCAAGCCCGTCATCGTCGTCGGCGGGACGGGGCTTTACGTCGATTCGCTCGTCGCGGGGCGGGAATTTGCCCCGTTTCCGCAGACCGGACGGCGCGAGGCGCTAACCGCCCGCGCGGAAAAAGAGGGCATCGAGCCGCTCCTGCGGGAGCTGCGCGCGGTCGACCCCGAGGCGGCGGAGCGCATCCACCCGTCGAACCAAAAGCGCGTCATCCGCGCGCTGGAGGTCTATCTGGAGACGGGAAAGACCATCACGCAGCACAACCGCGAGACGCGCAGCCGCCCGCCGAAGTACCGCCCGGTGTGGATCGGCCTGGATTATGTCAACCGCTCGGCGCTCTATGCCCGCATCGACGCACGCGTGGACGAGATGTTCGCGCAGGGGCTGGTCGATGAGGTGCGGCAGCTGCTGGAGGGCGGCGTGCCGGAGCGCGCGACGAGTATGCAGGCCATCGGCTACAAGGAGCTGACCGCGTTTCTGCGCGGCGAGGGCACGGAGGACGCCGCACGGGAGCAGATCAAGCTCGCCTCGCGGCGCTACGCCAAGCGGCAGCGGACGTGGTTCCGCCGCAACCCGGACGTGCATTGGATCGACCTGCCGGA
>CAMEMX010000153.1 GCA_945927915.1 uncultured Clostridia bacterium | reverse complement strand
ATACGCAAAACGCCGCTCAAGAGCATCATGCAGGAGGACTGAGCCGGAGCGCAAAAGCTGCGCTGCGCCGAAAAAGCAGCAGATGCGAAGAGCGATATTCGCAGCAGGAAAAAACAGGAGAAAGCGGGGCGCAATGGAAAAAACGAATAGACGGGCGTTGCTGTACGCCAACGGAGTTGTCGCTTTACTTATTATTGCATATTACTCCCGCGCGTTTCATACCCGGGTCGAGGAACCCGTCCTGAAAATGCTTCTGGTAATGATACGAAGCGTTATTCAAATTTCGCTTATCATTGCGTGGTGTTCGTCTGTCAGAACAAGAATTATCAATCAGCAGGTGCGCCGTTATCTCATGGCAGCCGGGAGCCTGATGGCATTCTGGCTTGTTCTGAGGACCTGCAAATGGGAGTTTATTGCCCAAAACGGCACACATTTGGGGCGGTACTTATGGTATTCCTACTATATTCCGATGGTGTTTGTCCCGCTTTTGGGCGTGTTCATCATCGACCATATCGGAAAGACCGAGAACTACCGGACGCCGAACCGCCTGAAATATCTGTACCTCCCTGCGGCGTTTCTTGTCGCAGCGGTATTTACAAACGACCTGCATCAGCTTGTTTTTTCCTTCCCGAACGGGCTGGAAAACTGCGAGTCGGATTGCGTATACCGCCCGCTGTATTATCTCACGATGGCATGGTTTGTCCTTCTCGGAATTTACTTTGTGGCAATGCTGGTCAAAAAGAGCCGTGTGCCCGGAAGCAGGAGCTTTCAGAAGCTCCCGGCAGTCATTTTGGGCATTTCCGTGATCCTCTGGGTGCTGTACTGTATGCAGATCGTCGGCGGCGATCTGGCGGCGATGGACTGCATTATGATCGTTGCCCTGCTGGAAAGCGCGATCCTGAGCGGCCTTATCCCGTCGAATACGAATTATCACGAGCTATTCCGCCGTTCGACGGTATCCGCGCAGATCGTTGACAGCGACGACCGGCCCTGCGTGGTTTCGCGCACGGCGACCGCGCTGCCTGCGTCGGTGATAAGAAGTGCCGAAGCCGAACCGGTCGATCTGGGCGATACCATACTGCACAGCAAAGCGATCAGAGGCGGCCATGTGCTCTGGCAGGACGACGTAAAACAGATCAACGACCTGATAGAGCAGCTCCGTGACACGCAGGAAAGGCTCGGAGAAAGCAACGAACTGCTGAAAGCCGAGCTGGAGCTGAAGGAAAGCCGCGCCCGGACGGAGGAAAAGAGCCGTTTATACGACCGCATCGCCGGGGAAGTCGCACCGCAGCTTGCGAAAGCAGAGCAATTGCTGGAGCTTGCGCAGACCGACCCGGCGCAAACGAAAAGCGTAATTGCAAAGTTAGCCGTGATTTGCGCGTATATCAAACGACGCGGCAATCTCCTGCTGCTGGGAGAGGAGGGCAACGCCCTCCCCGCGGCAGAGCTTGATTACTGCATCAGAGAGTCGCTTGACAATTTGCGGCTTGGGGGCGTGCTCACATCATTTGACAGTAACTGCGGCGGAGAACTGAAATTGGAACACGCAGTCGCTGCGTTCGATTTCTATGAAACCATCGTCGAAAGACTGCTTGACGATGCGACCGCGATGCTGATCCAGCTTGACTGCAAGGACGGCATCCTGAAAATGCGGTTGCAGATCGGCTGCAAGGATGCTATTACCGTGCAGCCCCTGTCAGAGCTTTCCATCCCATGCGGAACGTTTGAATGGGACATTCAGGATGAGGATGCTGCCGTTACGCTGCTTCTGCCGGAGGGAGGTGACGGCAGATGACAGGCTTTTGTGATTTGCATTATGCAATAAAGTCATTCTTTCTTGTCGTAACCTTTGTTGCGGTTTGTGTGAGCGTCTGCCTGCTGCCCCGCGTTTTCAGAGGGAAACGGCTGACGCCGAAGCTACTGGTTCCCCTGTGCCTTGCGCTCAGCGGGGCAATGCTGATTTTGCTTGCTGCGCAGGTAAAATCTGCACACCCTGCCTGGAGGCTTACGCCGATTGTTGAAGGTGCAGCGGTATTGCCGGTAATTCTGCCGGTTTTCCTGCTGCTTGCTGTCTTTGCCGTTCTTTTGACGATCGCGATGCAGGAGAGAAAATTTGAACAAAACGCCATCACCCGTTCGTCGGTAAAGGAGAGCCTTGACTATCTTCACACCGGTCTTTGCTTTGCTTACAAAAACGGTATGGTGATGCTTCTCAACCACCGAATGAACGATCTGAGCCACACGATATTCGGCAGAGATTTACAGAACGCCAATGCGTTTTGGGAAAGCCTCAAGGACGGAGAAATACAGGCGGGCGTTGCAAGGCTTATTATGGGTGAAAACCCAACCTTCCGTTTGCCGGACCAGACGGTGTGGACCTTCGCCCGCGAGGAGATCGAAGGCATCACCCAGCTCACGGCAGCGGAAACGACGCGACTGCATCAATTGACGGAGGAACTGAAAGAAAAGAACGCAGAGCTTTCTGTTATGAATGAACGTCTGCGTAAATACGGCGAAAATGTGGATAAGCTGACGCGCGAAAAAGAGCGGCTGGAAACCAAAGCCCGCATTCACAGAGAGCTTGGGCAGACCTTGCTTCTGACACGCCGCTATTTGCAGGGTGAGAGCGAAAACACGCAGGAGCTGCTTGCCGGTTTGAAGCGTAATATAGCAATGCTCCGGCTGGAGTCGGAGAGCCCGAAAAATGACGAGCCTTTGGCGATACTTCTGAATGCGGCGCATTCCGCCGGGATCGAAGTGCGCATCACCGGGCAGATGCCGCAGCAGGAGGATGCAAACCGGCTGTTTTTTGAAGCGGCAACGGAAGCGCTCACCAATGCGGTGCGGCACGCCGATGCAAAAACGCTTCACATTGTGTTCTCGGAAGACAGTGCGGCGTACTGCGTCTGCTTTACGAATGACGGCAGTAAACCGCAGAATAAAATCGTCGAGGGCGGCGGCCTTGGCGCGCTCCGGCGAAAAACAGAACAGATCGGCGGGACGATGGAAGTGCTGCAGCAGCCCGAATTTGTGCTCAAGCTGACCGTTCTGAAGAAAAGAGGTGACCCCCTGTGATCAATGTTCTGATCGTTGAAGACGATCCGATGGCGAGACAGCTTCTTGAAATATACATAAACGCCAGCGAAAAATATCACCATATACAGTCCGTAGAAAGTGCGGCGCTGGCGGAGTTCTGCTGCCGTACCAATCGGGTGGATGTCATTTTGATGGACGTCTGTACGGCGATGAACGCAAGCGGTCTGGACGCTGCCGGAAAAATCAAAAAGTGCTTTCCGGGGACGAAGGTCATTATTATTACCGGCCAGCCGGAGTGCAGCTTTATTGACAGAGCGCGTGAGGCGGGCGTTGACAGCTTTTGGTACAAGAGCGCCGAAGCGGAGCAGCTCCTTTCCGTCCTGGACCGGACAATGGCGGGAGAATCGGTCTACCCCGCAGCCACCCCGTCGCTGAAGCTGGGAGACACCCTCAGCGAAAACCTGACCGACCGTGAGCTTGAGGTTCTTCGGGAATTGGTGGCTGGCGAGTCGGATGCCGCTATCGCGGAAAAGCTGTTTATGTCACTTCGCACGGTAAAAGGACATATCCAGAGTATGCGAAAGAAAACGGGGTTCAGAAACCGCACAGAGCTGGCCGTCCGCGCAAGAGAAAGCGGTCTGATCATAAACGCTCCGTAAGGGAACCGAGCGTGGTAAGTGTCGCCTGAAAAGGCGGCACTT
>CAMEMX010000152.1 GCA_945927915.1 uncultured Clostridia bacterium | reverse complement strand
CGGGTCGTGCGCGCCGTGCCGGATCTGACATAGCGGACGGACAGCCGCACGACCAGAACGGCGCCGAACGGGAGCAGCGCGCAGATGGCGGGATTTGCCGCCCATGCACCGCGGAGATCCAACCGGAGCAGACACAGGCACAGATGCGATATGCCGCAGCCGGGACACAGATACCCGGTCAGCGCCCGAAACAGGCAGGGGATCCAGACATGGAAGACGGTGCAGACGAGAGCATAAAGTCCGCCCGCCAGAAGCAGCAGCCCGAATAAGCGCAGCAGGCGCAGCAACCGGCGCTTAGTGCAGGGTTGCAACCTTGTTCAGCTCGCTCTGGATCAGCGCCCAGACAACGATGCTGCCGCCGACCAGCGAAATGATGAGATACAGGGTCGCGCAGCTCGTATCGACTTCGCCGGTGTTGCGGTTTTTGATGTAGGCGACCTTTTCGCCCGCCTTATACGCCCAGTAGATACCGTAGATGCCGCAGGTGACGAAGGTCAGCAGCGCGACCATGCCGCCTGACGGATCATTTGTGCGGCCGCTTGCGATGTTCAGGTCATCGGCCAGACGGATCAGCCAGTAGATGCCGTAGATCCCGCAGGTGACAAGGGAGAGGATAATGCTGATGGCAATATCACGCGACTGGATCTGCACGCGGTAATGACCGCCCTGCGGGAAGCCGCCGGGCTGATAGTTGTTCTGCTGGTAACCGTTCTGCTGGTAACCGTTCTGCCAGCCGTTATTTTGCTGATAGCCGTTTTGCTGGTAATTGTTCTGCTGATAGCCGTTTTGCCGGTTGAAATCCTGCTGCGCCTGATTCGGCTGCTCCTGCTGCGGCGCGGAGAAGGGCGCACCGCAGTTGGCGCAGAATTTATAGCCGTCGGGACAGTTCGCTCCGCATTTCGGACAGATCATTCTGTTCACTCTCTTTCTCATTGGCTTGGTGCTTGCGCTCCTGCAGCTATTATAGCTCAGCTTATAATTGATGTCAATATGTCCTGTGCAGCGGAAACTGTTGATGCTGCGGCAGAAGAAACGCCCGGTCATCGGACGATGCCGGGCGCTCGACCGCGTCAGGGGAAGCCTACATAGCCGGTATCAATATTGATGATCGGAAAGCCGTAGTTGGGGTCAGGCACGTTATAGGACGGCAGATTTACGTCTGAGCCGGAGCCGAAATCTCCGGCACCGGGGGTGGACGGATAGAGCCCGTCGTCCGAGATCGCGGAGAAGTCACCGTTTTGGGGGCCGACCTTGATGGTCACGACATGATAAGATACGCCGCCGTAGCTGGCGTAAATGTTTGCCTGACCGCTTCTCCCTCCGGCGTTCAGCTCTATCCGGAATTGCATCTTGCCGGGGGTATCGGTGAGCTGGAATTGGTGGAAGATGCGGAGAACGTCCGGGTTGTCAGAATAAAAGGTGCAGTTATCCGTCGCGAAAAAATTCACAAACTGCGAGTCACCGTACCGCATGTGCAGTTGGCAGTCATCCGTCCAAGCGCTGAAAGACTGGGAATAAGAAGTGTCGGAAGAGGTGCTCGACGGAGCAGGCACGGACGGTGCGTCAGGGGACTCCGGCGCAGCCTCGGTCGGGAGAGCGGCAAGTTCCTGCACGGCTGCCGGCGGTTCCTTTGTCGGTTTGGCGGCTAATGTGACGGGTACTGCGTCGTTGCCGGCGGACAGAACCGTTGTGTCGCTGCCGCCGGAGACGGGAAGCTGCTGCGAGGCAGGAGTAGCGGCGGCGGACGAACCCGTGAGGAAGGTGAGCAGGAACAGCGGCAGCAGAGCCAAAGCGCAGACGACCGTCAACACGCGGCGTGCCTTGCCCTTTGCCAGCGCGCGCAGACGGCCTGCCGTTGAGGAAAAGGAGAAGCCCGCCTCTGTGACACCAAGGAGGCGGGAATGCTCCGCAGCGACCAGCGTGCGGGCATAGGACAGGCGCCCGCGCTTGCCGAGCTTCGCGACGGCTTCGGCGTCACAGCGCATTTCCATGTCCTGCGAGGCGAGGAAGAACATCAGCCAGACGAGCGGATTGAACCAGTGCAGGCACAACGCCACGAGCAAAACCAGCTTGAGCGCAACGTCGTGGTGGCGGATGTGCGCCTGCTCGTGCAGCAGAATATGCTGCAGGCCGGCATTGTCCGCGGCAAAGCTGCAGGGAAGCAGGATCGTCGGACGGAAAACACCGTAGGTCAGCGGTGCATCCAGGCCGTCGAGCATTCGGACGCGAAGACCGTCCGGCACCGTGATGCCCTCTGGCAGAGGGAGACTGAAGCGATAGCGCCGGTAACTGCAAAGATGCTTCACCGCGAAGATCAGCGCCAGCGCGGCAGCGCCGACGGCCCAGATCACAGGAAGCTGATCTGCGAGGCTCGTGCTGTGCTCTGCCTCTGTTACGGCGGCAGAAACGGGTTCCGGCGGGGCGGCAGGCTCAGCTTGAACGGTTTGCGCCGGGGTGTCATACGAAGGCTGCCGCGTTTCGACGTACGTCGCCGCGGGTGCGGCAGCGCCGGTCACGTCCACCGGGAGCAGAGACGTTTGGATGAACACCGGCAGCAGCAGGCGCAAAGCAGCCAGCAGCCACAGGATCGGCAGAAGCCTGCGGCTCAGTCTGTGCTGAAGAACAGCGCGGACGAGCGCGATCAAGACGATGAATGCGCCGCCTGCGAAGCTCATATGAAGCAAAGTGGTCATTCTTCCTTCTCCATTTCGTGCAGCAACCGGTAAAGCTCGTCGATCTGCTTGACGGAGAGCTTCTTCCGACCGATCAGGGATGCGACCAGCAGATCGGCAGAGCCGCGGAAGGTCGTCTCGATCAGCTCGTCGGTCGCCCATTCGGAGGCTTGCTGCTCCGTGACGAGCGCGGTGCAGCGGAAGCCGGGATCCTCGCGCTTCAGGTAGCCCTTGTCCTGACAGCGGACGATCATGGTATAAGATGTGGTCTTTTTCCAGCCAAGGCGCTGAGCGAGTTTGGCTGCAAGATCCTTTGCGGTGGTCGTGCCGTCTGCCCAGAGGATCTCCATCACACGGCGTTCGGCTTCGGTCAGTTTCATATCGGTTCTCCCCCTCACAGCCTATAATGGAACAGGCTGCTATAATTTTCCATATATATTCTAAGAAAATAGAAAGCGCCTGTCAATAGGCTTTTGCGTTTTTTCGCGGAAAAACAATGAAAATGCTCCCTACCCGGGCGGGCAGGGAGCAACGTATCAGCAGTAGAAGTCGCGGATCTTTTTTGCGCGGCTGGGATGGCGCAGCTTGCGGATGGCCTTGTTTTCGATCTGGCGGATGCGCTCGCGCGTCACGCCGAAGATCTGACCGACCTCCTCAAGGGTGTGCGTCTTGCCGTCGTACATACCGAAGCGCAGACGCAGCACGTCTGCCTCGCGCTGGGTGAGCGTGTTGAGGATGTCGCTCAGCGCCTCGGCAAGCAGGGCGTTGCTGGTCGCGTCAGCCGGGCCGGGCGTGTTGTCATCCTCGACGAAGGAGCCGATGGTCGTGTCCTCCTCGTCACCGACGGGCGTGTCGAGCGAGAGCGTGTCGGCGGCGGTGCGGTTGGCCTCGATGATCTTCTCGATGGGAAGATTCAGCTCGTCCGCGATCTCTTCCAGGGTGGGTTCGCGCCCAAGCTCCTGCACGAGCTTGCGGTTGCAGCGGGTGGCCTTGTTGATGACCTCTACCATATGGACAGGCACGCGGATGGTCCGCGCCTGGTCGGCAATGGCGCGGGTGATCGCCTGCCGGATCCACCATGTCGCATATGTAGAGAATTTGTTTCCCTTTGTATAGTCGAA
>CAMEMX010000151.1 GCA_945927915.1 uncultured Clostridia bacterium | reverse complement strand
CGCAGGCACGGAATTTCAGGGCGCCTACACCTCCTTCCTCGGCGCGGACCCGGTGTTCCTGTTCTTCGTCATCATCCTGACCTCTCTCGGCACATGGGGTCTGCCGCAGATGGTCGGCAAGTTCTACGCCATCAAGGACGAAAACTCCATCAAAAAGGGGACGGTCATCTCCACGGTCTTCGCCGTGATCGTCGCGGGCGGCTGCTACTTCCTCGGCGGCTTCGGCAGACTCTTCTCCAACGTCATCACCTATCAGGCAGACGGTGTGACCCCGGTCTATGACAGCATCATCCCTTCCATGCTTGCGAACCTCTCGCCGCTGCTGATCGGCATCGTGCTGGTGCTCGTCCTCTCGGCCTCGATGTCCACGCTCTCGTCGCTGGTGCTGACGTCCAGCTCGACCATCACGCTCGACCTGATCGCCCCAGCAAGTAAGCAGGGGCTTTCCGAAAAGAAAAAAATGCTCCTGATGCGCCTGTTTATCGCGTTTTTCGTGGTCGTTTCCGCCGTGATCGCGATCATTCAGGCAAAATCCAGAGTTGTCTTTATTGCACAGCTCATGGGCGTCTCGTGGGGCGCACTCGCCGGTGCCTTCCTCGCACCCTTCCTTTATGGCCTGTTCTGGAAGCGGACGACAAAGGCATCCTGCTGGGTCAGCTTCTTTTGGGGCGTCGCGCTGTCGCTGGTGCAGCTTGCAAAGAGCCTGACGGGCTTCTCCTTCGGCATTGCGTTCCTTGACAAGACCGTCTTTGCGACGTCCATCCACTCCGGCGCGATCGCAATGCTCGGCGGGCTGCTCATTGTGCCGCTCGTCTCGCTGCTGACCAAAGCGCCCGACCGTGCGCAGGTCGACGGAATTTTCCGCTGCTACGACGAGAAAACGACCGTTCCCTTGAAAGACTCGCTCGGTCAATAGTTGAATTATTTCTCAAAATCGTGTATAATTAGAAAAAACAGAACGAGGGGATGACCATGAAACAACTCATGCTTGGAAATGAGGCCGTAGCGCGCGGCCTGTATGAGGCGGGATGCAGCTTTGTTTCGAGCTATCCGGGCACGCCGAGCACGGAGATCACGGAATGCGCGGCGAAATATCCGGAGATCTATGCCGAGTGGGCGCCGAACGAAAAGGTCGCCGTCGAGGCCGCCTTCGGTGCGTCGTTGGCAGGGAGGCGCAGCTTCTGCGGCATGAAGCACGTCGGGCTGAACGTCGCAGCCGACCCGCTGTTTACGATCTCCTACACCGGCGTGAACGCCGGCATGATCCTCGGCGTCGCGGACGATGCCGGAATGCACAGCTCGCAGAACGAGCAGGATTCGCGCAATTACGCCAAGGCTGCGAAGCTGCCGATGCTCGAGCCGTCGGACTCGGCTGAGTGCATCGCGTTTGCGAAGCTCGCCTACGAGATCTCGGAAGAATTCGACACGCCGGTTCTGCTCAAAATGTGCACCCGCGTGGCGCATTCGCAGAGCATCGTCACCCCGGCAGAGCGCGTCGAACCGGCGCAGAAGCCCTACGAAAAGAATCCGCAGAAGTACATCATGATGCCGGGCAACGCTAAAAAGCGCCACCCCGTCGTGGAGCAGCGACTCAAAGCGCTTGCCGCGTTTGCGGAGACCGCGCCGTGCAATCGCATCGAACGCGGCACGGAAGGCAAGCTCGGCATCATCACCTCCAGCACCTGCTATCAGTACGTCCGCGAGGTCTGCGGCGAAGACGTGAGTGTTTTGAAGCTCGGCATGATCTGGCCGCTGCCGGAAAACCTCCTTCGTGAGTTCGCCGCCTCGGTCGAACGCGTGATCGTCGTCGAGGAGCTGGATGGCTTTATTGAAACCCACTGCCGCTCGATCGGCCTGACTGTCGAGGGCAAGGCGCATTTCTCCGACATCGGCGAGCTGTCGCAGAATCTCGTCGCGCAGGGGCTTGGGCTTGACGTGCCGCAGGGCAAGGCACTTGACGTAACAATTCCGCCGCGTCCGCCCGTCATGTGTGCCGGCTGTCCGCACCGCGGCCTTTACTACGTTCTTTCCAAGCTGAAGCTGACCGTCATCGGTGACATCGGCTGCTACACCCTCGGCGCGGTCGCGCCGCTCAATGCCGTCGATTCCGTCATCTGCATGGGCGCCTCCGTCTCCGGCATCCACGGCTTCAACAAGGCAAACGGCGGCAGGACGGACGGCAACACCGTCGCCGTCATCGGCGATTCGACCTTCATGCACTCCGGCATGACCGGTCTGGTCAACATCGCCTACAATGACTCCAAAAGCACGGTCATCATCCTTGACAACTCCATCACGGGCATGACCGGTCACCAGCAGAACCCCACCACGGGCTTTAACCTCAAGGGCGACCCGGCGGCAAAGGTCGATTTGGAGGCGCTGTGCCACGCGCTCGGTATCGCGCGGGTGCGTGTCGTCGATCCCTACGATCTTTCGCAGTGCGAGAGCGTCATCAAAGAAGAGCTTGCGGCAGACGAGGCTTCCGTCATCATCTCGCGCCGTCCCTGTGCGCTTTTGAAATACGTCAAGCACAAGCCGCCGCTCTCGGTCGACCCGGAAAAGTGCAAGCGCTGCAAGATGTGCATGAAGGTCGGCTGTCCCGCCATCAGTATGGCAGACGGCAAGGCACGCATCGACGCAACGCTCTGCACAGGCTGCGGTGTCTGCTCGCAGCTTTGCAAATTCGGCGCATTGGAGGGACAGGCATGAAAACTTGCAATGTGATGATCGTCGGCGTCGGCGGGCAGGGAAGTCTGCTTGCCAGCAAACTGCTCGGCAAGCTCCTGCTTTCGCGCGGCTATGACGTCAAGGTTTCCGAGGTGCACGGCATGAGCCAGCGCGGCGGCAGCGTCGTGACCTATGTCCGCTTCGGCGAAAAGGTCTATTCTCCCGTGATCGACAAGGGCGAAGCGGACTATATCGTCTCGTTTGAGCTTTTGGAGGCCGCACGCTGGACGGAATATCTGCGCGAAGGCGGCTGCATCATAACCAATACCCAGCAGATCAACCCCATGCCCGTCATCACGGGCGCGGCGGCGTATCCGCCCGATCTGGTCGAGACGATGCGCGCCTCCGGCTTCCGCGTCGACGCGCTTGAGGCGCTGTCCCTTGCCGGGCAGGCAGGCTCCGCCAAGGCGGTCAATCTTGTGCTGATGGGCAGGCTGTCAAAGTATTTTGACTTCACCGTCGACGAGTGGATGCAGGCCATCGGCGCAAGCGTTCCCGCGAAATTCAAAGAAATGAACGAAAGGGCATTTGCGCTCGGCGCAAACGCGTAAAACAGAGATGGAAAGATATTATCAGCCCGAAATCGAGACCGCGCCGCGCGAAAAGATCGTCGCCCTGCAAAATGAGCGTCTCGCCGCGACCGTGCGCCGCGTCTATGAAAACGTACCCTTCTACCGCAGCAAGATGGAGCAGGCGGGCGTCACGCCGGACGACATCAAAACGATCGACGATCTGCACAAGCTGCCCTTCAGCTATAAGCAGGATCTGCGCGACACCTATCCTTACGGCCTGTTCGCCGTCCCCCTGAAGGACGTCGTCCGGCTGCACGCGTCGAGCGGCACGACCGGCAAGCAGATCGTCGTCGGCTACACCCGCCACGACCTCGACGTCTGGGACGAATGCGTCGCACGCGCCCTGACAGCCGCCGGCTGCACGGACGAGGATGTTGTCCACGTCTCCTACGGCTACGGCCTGTTTACGGGCGGCCTCGGCGCGGATGGCGGTGCAAGACGCCTCGGCGCGACGACCGTCCCCGTCTCCAGCGGCAACACGCAGCGTCAGGTCACGATCCTCAAGG
>CAMEMX010000150.1 GCA_945927915.1 uncultured Clostridia bacterium | reverse complement strand
TATCCCTTCATCGGCGGCGACTCCGTCAGCGAACGCCCGACTGCCGGGCGGATGCTCCCCAGCGCCAACCTGATCCTGCCCTATTTCTACCCGCGCCATTTCGCCGGCACGTCCGACGCAGCCGTGCGCGAGCTGAGCCGCACCGCGCTGGAAAACGCGCTGTCGATCCTGCGCGCATTAGAAACGGTGCATCAGCGCACGTTCAGCACCGCGCTGACCCTGCGCCGTCTGGGCGAGGCCATCGCCTATCCGCGCCCGCCCGACCGGGGCAAGCGCCTGATCTACGATTTTTCCGTTCCCGCGTCGGCCTATCTGGAGGACGACCTGCTGCAGCTTGACCGCATTCGCACGAGAGGAGACGCCGTACATGGAGCTTAGAAGCTGGAAGGGTTTTTGCCTCTGCGCGATGGGCGGCACGTTCCCGCCGGACGCGCAAAAGACGGACGCACTCTTTTCTCCGCTGGTCTTTCTGGTCGACCGCGACCCGGCGCGTTCACGCGGCTGGTTCTGCATCGACACGGTCGACGCGCTGTTTGAGCCGGAGGACTGCGCCGTCCTGCTGCCGCCGGAGCACCGGTCTGCGCCGGAAGACCTGCGCACTTTTGTCGCAAAAAACGGCGCGACCGTCCTGAACACCGCCTTTTCCTGCGCGTTTTCCTTCCTCGCGGCGGAGAAAAAGCGCACCGGACTGCGCGTGACGCTGGTCGGGCTGGGCGACGTCGGCGGCACGCTGCTGACCGCGCTGAAGCTGCTCGGCAAGGAGCTTGCCGAGATCCGCATTTTTGACCCGAACGAGGCGCAATGCAGGCGCTATGAGCTGGAGCTGAATCAGGTGCTGCCGCCGGACGACAGTCCCCTGCCGCGCGTGACGATCTGCCCGCCGGAGGCGCTGTTCGACTGCGACCTGTTTCTGTTCACCGCCTCGCGCGGCGTGCCCCCGGTCGGCGCGGACGTGCAGGACGTGCGCATGGCGCAGTACCGCCGCAACGCCGAAATGCTCGCACACTATGCGCGTCTGGCGCGTGAAGCAAAGTTTTCCGGCCTGTTCTGCCAGATCTCCGACCCCGTCGACCAGCTTTCGCGCGTCGTGTTCCTGCAGAGCAACCGCGATGAAGCGGGCCGCTTCGACGCAAAGGGGCTTCTGCCGGAGCAGGTGCAGGGCTTCGGCCTCGGTGTGATGGCGGCGCGTGCCGCCGACTGCGCCCGACGCGAGGGCGCGGACTTTTCCCGCGGGCGCGTCTTCGGCCCGCACGGCAGCGGTCTGATCGTCGCCAACGACCCGATGGACTACGATGCTGCCCTCTCCGAGCGCCTGACGGAGCAGACCGTCACGGCCAATCTCCGCGTCCGCGCGCTGGGCTTCAAACCCTATATCGCGCCCGCCCTCTCCTCCGCCGCGGTGAGCATCCTGCGCCTCGTGCGCGGACAGGCGCACTACGGCGCGGTGCCGATGGGCGGCGCCTATTTCGGCTGCCGCAGCCGCATGAGCGAAAAGGGTCTTTGCATCGAGCGTGAACCGCTGCACCCGCAGCTTTTTGCCCGCATCCGGGCAGCCCACCGCACGCTGGAGGAATTCTGCTATGATTGACGTTATGATGCCGAAGGCGCAGGCGCGGCTCAGTGGCGCTTTGGAGCACGCCCTGCAGGGCGTGGCGCACCGTTTTCTCCCGCCGGATGCCCCGCTGCAAAACCGCCGCGTCCTTTTCGCCCTCGCCACGGACGATTACGGCATGGACGAGGCGACGCTGCGCCTGCTGCGCCGCCTGCGAAGTGACGCGCACGCGATGGACGGCAGCATTGGCGCCCTGCTCGTCGACGGCGAGAGCGAACTTTACACCAAGCAGCTCGCGCAGGAGACGGCGCTAGCCGCCAATCTGTCCGGCTGCGCGTTTTTCGGCAAGCCCCTTGTCGAGGGCACCGGCTCGCTCTACAACCAGCACATTCTCGCCGCCAAGGCGGGCATGAGCCTGCGCGAAACGTATTTTTCCCGCGCAAGGGAGCTGGTGCAGTCGCTGGAACACTTCACCGCGCCGAAATTCAGGCGTCCCCGCCTTGTGGTGCTGCACGCGTCGGAGCGCGGCCGCTCCGGCACGCTCTGGCTTTGGGAGCGGCTGCGCGAGCGTCTGGAGGGCTGCTGTGACATCCGCGAGATCCCGCTGCAAAACGGCACGATCCACGACTGCCGCGGCTGCTCGTACAGCGCCTGCCTGCACTACGCGCAAAATGACACCTGCTTTTACGGCGGCGCGATCGCCGAGACCGTTCTGCCCGCCATCCGCGACTGCAACGCGATGCTCTTCCTCTGCCCGAACTACAACGACGCGGTCGGCGCGAACATCACCGCCCTCTTTAACCGCCTGACGAGTCTGCTGCTGCAAAGTGATCTCCGCGAAAAATACCTCTTCGGCATCGTCGTCTCCGGCTATTCCGGCAGCGACCTTGTGGCAAAGCAGCTTCTGGGCGCGATGTGCCTGAACAAGGGCGCCATGCTCCCGCCGCGCTTCTGCATGATGCAGACGGCGAACGACCTGCCCGCCGCGAAGCAGCTCCCCGGTATCGAGGCGCAGCTCGACGCCTTCGCCGCCGCGATGCACAGCGCCATGTGCGTCTGAGCGCTTTCCCCTGTTGCTTTTTCCCGCGCGGTTCGTTATAATGATAGATAAGTACGAATACGGAGGTATTTCTATGGAACGCTCGAAGGTCTATTTTACCAATTTCCACACCAACATGCGCGAAAACCTGCAGCAGAAGCTCTCCCGCCTGCTCCTGACGGCCGGCATGGACAAGCTCCCGCTGGAGGGCAAGTATGTTGCGATCAAGCTGCATTTCGGCGAGCCGGGCAATCTCGCCTATCTCCGCCCGAATTACGCCCGCACCGTCGTCGACCTCGTCAAGCAGCTCGGCGGCAAGCCCTTCCTGACCGACTGCAACACGCTCTATGTCGGCGGCCGGAAAAACGCCCTCGACCATCTGGAATCCGCCTATCAAAACGGCTTCAACCCCTATAACGTCGGCTGCCACCTGCTGATCGCCGACGGCCTGAAGGGCACGGACGACATTGACGTCCCCGTGGACGGCGAATACGTCACCTCCGCCAAGATCGGCCGCGCGCTGATGGACGCGGATGTCGTGATCTCGCTGACGCACTTCAAGGGCCACGAATCGACGGGCTTCGGCGGCACGATCAAAAACCTCGGCATGGGCGGCGGCTCCCGCGCGGGCAAGATGGAAATGCACTCAGCGGGTAAGCCCTTCGTCGATGAGAAGACCTGCATTGGCTGCGGCTCGTGCGCCAAGGCCTGCGCCCACGGTGCGCCCATTTTGGAAAACCGCAAGATGCACATCGACTGGGACAAGTGCCTCGGCTGCGGACGCTGCATCGGCGCGTGCCCCGTTGACGCCATCCAGCCGGCCAACGACGAGAGCAACATCATCCTGAACTGCAAAATGGCGGAGTACACCAAGGCCATCCTGCAAAACCGCCCGTCCTTCCATATCAGCCTTGTCATGGACGTCTCGCCCGTTTGCGACTGCTACGGCCTCAACGACGTGCCGATCATTCCCGACGTCGGAATGTTCGCCTCCTTCGACCCCATCGCCCTCGATCAGGCGTGCGTAGACGCGTGCAACAAGATGCCGCGCAACGCCGAGGTCGAATTCCGCGGCGCAGGCGACGACCTGTTCACCGCCCTGCACACCGAGACGGATTGGCGCTACCAGATCTCGCACGGCAAGAAGATCGGCCTCGGCACGGACGAGTACGAGTTAATCGAGATTTAAGATCTCGATGCAGCGTGTCGAAAACC
>CAMEMX010000149.1 GCA_945927915.1 uncultured Clostridia bacterium | reverse complement strand
CTGCTCAACTCCGAGGGCAAGAAGATGGGCAAGACGGCGAAGGGCGCGGTCTGGCTCGACCCGAACAAGACCAGCCCCTTCGATTTCTTCCAGTATTGGCGCAACGTCGCGGACGATGACGTCCTCAAGTGCATCCGTATGCTGACCTTCCTGCCGCTCGAGCAGATCGACGAGATGGACAAGTGGGAGGGCAGCCAGCTCAACACCGCCAAGGAGATCCTCGCCTATGAGCTGACCAAGCTCGTTCACGGCGAGGAGGAGGCGGACAAGGCGCGTGCCGCCGCCAAGGCGCTCTTTGCCGGCGGTGCGGACGACAGCGATATGCCCACGACCGAGCTGACCGAGGCGCAGCTCACGGAAGGCTCGATCGCCATTCTCGACCTGATGCTCGCCTGCAAGCTCGCGCCGAGCAAGTCCGAGGCGCGGCGGCTCGTCCAGCAGGGCGGCGTGTTTGCCAACGACGAGAAGGTCGCATCCATCGACGTGCGCTTCACCGCAGAGCAGCTCAAGAATGGCGTGAAGCTCCGCAAGGGCAAGAAGGTCTACCATAAGGCGGTCCTGGCGTAATGGAATTCCGTTTGGCAAGCGAGGCGGATTTTGACGTGGTCAACCGCCTTGCGCGGCAGGTGCATGAGCTGCACGTGTCTTGGCGACCCGACCTCTTCCGCTCCGTGGAATACCCGATCCCGCAGGAGGAGTTTTCCGGGCTTCTGCAAGAACAGCGGCTCCTTTTGGCGCAGCAGGACGGCAAGGTGATCGCCTATGCGGTGTTTGGCGTGCAGCAGCTTGATGTGCCGAAGCTGATGCCGCATAAAACGCTGAAGCTCGATGAGATCTGTGTGGATGAGGCGTATCGGCGGCAGGGCGTTGCGAAAGCGTTCCTGCACGAGCTGATGCAGCGCGGCAGAGAACAGGGCTGTAACGACCTGCGCCTGACCTGCGACCCGCACAATGCGGCAGGGATCGCCCTTTATGAATCGCTCGGCATGAAGCCAAAGGTCATTCAATATCAATGCCAGCTATAAAGAAATCGGTGGGAGCTGCTGCTTCCACCGATTTTTCACGATATTCCTGCTTTTTCTTCCGCTTCCTGCGGCGGCTCCAAAAGGATCAGTTTCTCCGCAAGGAGCTGGCAGAAGCCGGAGATGATCGACATCATAAAGATCAAATTGCTGATGTCCTGCGCCGTGGCGTTGTCGCCGTGCAGAATGGGGTCGGCGGCCTTGGCGACCTGCTGGTTAAAATACTGCGCTGTGCGGCGATGCCGCTCGACATAGGCGCTGTAGATCGGCTCAAATTCCGCCTCAGGGATGCCGACGGGGATCATCTTCCGCAGCAGGGCGATGCTGAGCGACTGCTTCATCGTGCAGATCATCAGCAGGTAAGCGATGTGCAGGCGGTAATACCGCTTTTTCCGTGGCTCCGGCATGATCTTCATACGGACGTAATTGTTGATCGCAGCGGGCGTGATGCAGTTGTCCTCCTTCAGCTCCGGCGGAAGATAGTCCAGGTACTGCGTCAGCAGCGTGATGACCTGATCCATGAACAGGCCAATATCGGGGATCTCGTTCCACGTCGGCAGCTTGAAGTTGTCCAGATATTTTTCCCATCTGCGCAGCTTGCTTCCCACAAAGGCGACATCTTCTGTCATAATTATCACCAGCCTTTTCGCCATTGTATCACAGGCATCTTGTTTTTGCAATCATTTTTTTTGCGTTTTTGCGTCTTGACATCGCGGCGAATATTTGTTATTATAATATAGCATATTAGATAATCAGGTGAGTGATACAATGAGCTTTGCAATTATTGCGGATACGGCGACAAATCTTCCGGCGGCGCAGCTTGCGCAGCGGGACATTATAGCGGTTCCGCTGGAGTTCTATCTCGACGGCGTCGCGCATACCTGCCTTTCTGTGGACGAGCTGGACGGAGAGGCGTTCTATGCCTCGCTGGGCGATAAGGAGATCAAGACTGCGCAGACGAATCCGCAGAAATTCTATGACGTGATGCAGCCGCTTCTGCGCGAGGGCAGGGACATTCTGTGCTTCACGCTTTCCTCCGGCATCAGCGGTACCTATGCCAGCGCGTGTATCGCCGCGGATATGCTGCATGAGACCTACCCCGACCGCACCGTCCGCGTCATCGACTCGATGGGCGCGTCCCTCGGCGAGGGACTGCTCGTGCTGCACGCGTGCGACTGCCGCGACGCGGGCATGAGCCTTGCGCAGACGGCGGAGGAGGTCGAGAAGCTGGTCATGCGGATGTGCCAGGTCTTTACGGTCGATGACCTGCACTTCCTGCGCAAGGGCGGCCGCATTTCGGGCGCGGTCGCGTTTGTCGGCACGCTGCTCGATTTCAAGCCGCTGCTCAAGGGCAACGAGAACGGCAAGATCGTCATGTGCGGCAAGGTGCGCGGCAAAAAGCGTGCGATCGCGGCGATGGCAGAAAAATACGAGGCGCTGGTGGAGAATCCGCAGACGCAGCGCATCGGCATCGCCTATGCGGGTCATTACGAAGACGCGCAGGCGCTCGAAGCCCTGCTGCAAAAAAACAAACCGCCGAGGGAGATCCTGACGGTTTGCTATGAGCCGGTGACGGGCATCCATGTCGGCCCGGGCGCGCTGGCGCTGTTCTTTTTGGGCGGCGACGACGTGCGAACGAAATGAGCCTCACAGAAGCAGCGTGAGCAGCCATGCCGCGCAAAACGGCGCAGCCCCGACCGCAGTCCAGACCAGCGGCGGCAGGCTGCGCCGCTTTTTTCGCGGTGTGTGATCGGTCACATAGCCGCTTGCGACGCGTCGCGCTTCCTCCAGCAGCTCGCGCTCGCTGACGCCGTACTTTTCCAGCGCGTCCTCCCGGAGCAGGAAGATCGCCTGCTCAAACAGCTTCGGGTCGGGTGATTTGACGACTACGACCTGCCTCGTGTTTCCCTTGACCATAAGCATCCCTCCGGAAAAAGCATGGACAAAAATCGCCGCGTTCAAACGAAAAAAGGAGTATCCGCGCTCCCGCGGATACTTATTATTTTTCTCTTGACAAGTGAACGACCGTTTACTATAATAGCGGTAAACAGTCGTTCACCGAAGGAGGGGGTACGATGCCGGATACAAAGGAGAGCATCCTGATGACTGCGCTGCGCCTGTTCGCACGCGACGGCTATCAGGCTGTTTCGGTCAGCGCCATTGCCGGCGAGCTCGGCATGACGAAGGGTGCGCTTTATAAGCATTACAGGAACAAACGGGATATTTTTGACAGCATCGTGCAGCGAATGTACCAAATCGACGCAGAACGATCGCACAAATATGAGGTGCCGGAGCAGACGCACGACCAATGCCCGGAAAGCTACAACGATGTCTCAATCGAGCGCATTGCAGATTTCACCGTCGCACAATTCCTGTTCTGGACGGAGGACGACTTCGCTTCCGCTTTTCGCAGGATGCTGACGTTGGAGCAGTATCGCGACGCGGAAATGGGGGAGCTGTACCGTAGCTGCCTCACGGCCGGCCCGCTTGCCTATCTGGAGGACATCTTCCGCCACATGGTGCGTGAGGGTACGCTCCGCGAGGCCGATCCAAGGCAGCTTGCGCTTGCGTTTTATGCGCCCTTCCATTTGCTGCTCAGCATCTCCGACCGCCCAGAGGACAGAAAAGACGCGCTCACGCGATTGCAGCGCCACATTACCGATTTTATGCAGCAAAACGCTGCCCGAAAGGAGAAGGAAAATGAAATACGTCAGAAGTGAAAAATACAATACCCCCGCATTGCAGGCAAAGATCATGGGACCGAACCCGGTCAAGCTGGAGGAGGAGCTGCTGCGCG
>CAMEMX010000148.1 GCA_945927915.1 uncultured Clostridia bacterium | reverse complement strand
ACCTCCTCCTGCACAATTTCCTGCACGCCGCCAAGCGCCTGATCTGGTTCGTGCTTCCCGTCGTGCTCGCCGTCGGCGCGCTGCTCTATGTGCGCACGGATCGGGCCTATCAGCCGGTCTATTCGAGCAGTGCCGTTTTTTCGGTCAGAGCCTGCTACAGCGCCTCGACCGACATCACAAGCAACAGTCCTTACTTTGACAGCAACGCGGCGGTTATGCTCTCGCAGACTTTCCCTTATATCATCGGAAGCGAGAACACGCAGCTTCTGCTGAAAGAAGCGCTGGAGCTGCCATATATTCCCGGCTCGGTCTCCGCCTATTCCACCGCGGAGAGCGCGCTGTTCACCATGACCGCGACCGGCACCGATCCGCAGCTCACCTATGACTTGCTCAACGCCGCCATCGCCGTCTATCCCCAGGCAGCAAGCTCCATCCTCGGCGACACGCAGATCGACGTGATCAACAAGCCGATGACGCCGCCGACTGCCCCCATCAATCAAAACACCGCGATGAACACCGCCGTGAAATACTCGGTCATTACGTTCGTGCTCGGTCTGGCAGTGATCTTCCTGATCTCGCTGACCCGCAAGACGGTACACTCAGCCGAAGATCTGCGCAGGCTGGTCAACCTCAAGTGCTTCGGCTATGTGCCGTTTATCCGCCCGAAGAAGCACTCCGAGCGCAGCAGCGCGTTTATCACGATCACCAATCCGCGCCTCGGTTCTGCCTTTAACGAGGCCATCCGCTCCATCTGCGGCAAGCTCCAGCGCACGCTTGCCACGACCGACGCCCGAGTGCTGATGATCACCAGTACCCTGCCCGGTGAGGGCAAGACGACCGTCGCCACCAATCTGGCGCTCTCGCTCGCCGCCGCAGGAAAACGCGTCATCCTGATCGACGGCGATCTGCGAAAGCAATCGCTCAAGCAGACGCTCGGCGTCCGCCAGTCGTCTGACGGTCTGGTCGAGGTGCTCTCGGGCAAATCGCAGAATTTCCGTCTGCTCAACATTCCGAACTCTACGCTCCTGCTGATCTCCGGCGACGAGACAACAGATCGTCCGCAGCCGCTGCTTGACACGCCGCGTATGCGCCAGATCCTCACGCTGCTGCGCGGGAAGCTGGATTACATCATCATCGACACGCCGCCTGCCGGCGTTGTCTCCGATGCCGCGACGATCGCAAAATATGTCGACGCGACGCTCTACGTCGTCCGGCAGGATATGGCGAACACCTCGCAGATCCTTGGCGCAATCCAGACGCTCGCGTCGTGCGGCGTCAACCTCACCGGCTGCGTGCTCAACCGGACGCAGGCCGGCACGACCCGCTACGGCTACGGCTCAAAATACGCCGGCTATGGCTATGGCTATGGCTATGGCTACGGCTATCGCTACGGCTACGGCGCAAGGCGTGCCTACGATGAAAAAGCCACCGAAGCGGCACAGTCGCTTACCGACACGATCAAAGACGCCGCCGAAACGGACGGCAGATGACCCGGACCGAGGAGGGATCCATGAGCTTCCTGAAAAAAGTCATCTCACGCGTGCGAGGCGGTGCGCTGCGCGACATCTGGCGAGAGAGCCGATGGATCTACCGCCATACCCGCGCCTATCGCAGCGCCGTGCTTGCCTATATCCTGCTTGGACTGCTCTCGACCGGTCTCGGCATCGCCTCCGCCCTCGTGTCAAAAGAGCTGGTCAACTCCATCGTCCTATTGGGCGCGGACAACTACGGCGGTCGCCGTATTGCCGTTGTCGGCATCAGCGTCGTGCTGCTTGGCGGTCTGGGCATCGCGCTGAACGCCTATGTCAGCCGTTTTTCCGCCAAAACCAATCTGCGCGTGTCCAACGAGCTGCGCGCCGAAGTGTTCCACACCTTCCTGCGCACCGACTGGGAATCTCTCCAGCAATACCATTCCGGCGACCTGCTCAGCCGCATCAACACCGACGTGACCAACGTCGCCGGCAGCGTGCTCGGCTGGCTGCCGACGCTGGTCGTCAAGCTGACACAGTTCGCCGCCTCGTTAACGCTCATTCTTTGCTACGATCCCACGATGGCGGTCTTTGCGCTGATCACAGCGCCCGTCTCTCTGCTGGTCGCGCGGCCCTTCGTCTCGAAAATGCGCCGGTTCAGCAAGGAAATGCGCGACGTCAACAGCGAAATGATGGCCTTTCACGAGGAGGCGCTGCAAAATGCGCAGTCCATCAAGGCGTTCAACCTGGTCGACGCCTTCTGCGGGCGGCTGGACCGGGTGCAGACACGCTATTATGACACCGCGATGCGCTATAACCGCTTCTCCGTGTTCAATTCCTCGATTTTGTCCGTGACCGGTCTGGTGGTCAGCTATCTCTGCCTCGGCTGGGGCGCCTTCCGCCTCTGGGCGGGGAAGATCGATTTCGGCACGATGGTGCTGTTCATCCAGCTTGCCGGCTATCTTACCTCGGCGCTCTCCGCGCTGATCCATCTTGTCCCCTCCGCCATTGAAGCGACGGTCAGCGCACGGCGTATTATGACGATCTTCGATCTGCCGCAGGAAACGCAGGAGGATCTTGCGGCGGTCGAGGCGCTGCGCAAGACCGACTTCTCCCTGCGGCTGAAGGATCTCTCCTATTCCTATCAGTCGCGCCATCTTGTGCTCGACGATCTGACGCTGACCATCTCGCCGAAGGAGATGATCGCCGTTGTCGGCCCCTCCGGCAGCGGAAAGACTACCCTGTTCCGCATTCTGCTGGCTCTGCTGCGCCCGACAGGCGGCACAGCAGAGCTGGTCTCAGGCGAGCTGCGCGTGCCGCTCAGTCCGGCGACCCGTTCGCTGTTTTCCTATGTTCCGCAGGATAACGTGATCTTTTCCGGCACGGTTGCCGACACGCTGCGCCTCGTCCGTCCGGAGGCCACCGATGACGAGCTGTATGCCGCGCTGCGCGTCGCCTGCGCCGAGGATTTCGTCCGCGCCCTGCCGCAGGGCCTTTACAGCGAGCTGCGTGAACGCGGAGGCTCGCTGTCCGTCGGGCAGAACCAGCGCCTTGCCATTGCCCGCGCGGTTTTGGCGGATGCGCCGATCCTCCTGCTCGACGAGGTGACCTCCGCACTCGACATGGAGACGGAGCAGAAGGTGCTGCAAAACATCGCCTCCCTGCAGGACAAGACCTGCATCCTTTCCACGCACCGACCGAGCGTTCTTTCCCTGTGCGACCGCATTTACCGCATCCGCGACACGCATCTGGAGGAGCTGCCGCAGCAATAAGACATTCCCCGGAACGGAGCGCCTGCGAGCGCTCCGTCCTTTTTGCCTGGTTTTAGCACTCTATTGCAGAGAGTGCTAAAAGTTCACAGTCCGTTCATAGAAAGGCGTTTATTTGTTCATACTATCGCGGGAAAATAAAGCCAGAAAAACAAATGAGATACACCTTCGGATGTATCGGGACTATGAATGGAGGAATTCTTATGTTGAACATCACACCGTATCGCAAGCACAACGAGGTCAATCTGTACAACCCGTTCCGCGAGCTGGAGGAATTCGAGCGCAGCCTGTTTGCGCCGGACACCTTCGCTTCCTTCCGCACCGACATTGAAGACGACGGCGACAAGCTGATCCTGTCGGCTGACCTGCCCGGCTTCAAGAAAGAGGACATCCATGTTGACATCGACGCCGACCGTCTGGTCATCAGCGCCGAGCGTCATTCCAACTACGAGAAGAAGGACAGCAAGGGCAACTACCTGCGCTGCGAGCGCTCCTACGGCACCTATACCCGCAGCTTCAGTCTGGAGGGCATCGACGCCGACAACATCAGCGCCTCGTATGAAGACGGCGTGCTGAAGCTCGCGCTGCCGAAGCAGCAGCCTGCCAAGGCCGACACCCGCAGGCTTGAGATCCA
>CAMEMX010000147.1 GCA_945927915.1 uncultured Clostridia bacterium | reverse complement strand
GCAAAAATAATTCATTTCTCCCGACGGGACATTCAGGCATTCGACACGGACAAGCCACTACAATAGGAGTATCTCAGGGCCGCACGGCTCAATAAAGAAAAGGGGTACTCACAAAAATGGCAAACACAGAAAATTATCAGGACCTGATCCTCAACGAGGTGCGCAAGGAGCACGTTCCCGTGACGCTCTTTCTGATGAACGGTTTTCAGATGAAGGGTATCGTCACCGGATTCGACAGCTTTATCGTCGTCCTCAGCTCCGAGGGCAAGCAGCAGATGATCTACAAGCACGCGATTTCCACCCTCGTGCCGCTGCAGCCCGTGCGCTTCCCGCTGTAAGGCTCGGCTCGTCCTGCGCGCAAACAAAGGAGATGCCATGAGAAAGCAGGGCGAATTTTACTTAAAGCTCATTTCCATACTGCTGGCGGTCGTCATCGCGGCGTATGTGCTGTTTTCGGTGCTGCAAAGCTCCGGCAGCGGCTACGCCCTGGAGACGGCGGTCTACTGCGAAGTCGGCGACGGGGTGACCGTTTCCGGCTTTGTGGTGCGTTCCGAGGAGGTGCTCGTCAGCGCCTCGCCCATCGTCGTCAGCGAGCTGACCGAGGGCGAACGCGTCGGCAGCGGTCAGCGCGTCGCAACGGGCTACCAGTCCGGCTCCGCCCGCGAAAACCGCGAGGAGCTGCTGTCGCTCAGGCGTCAGCGCGACCAGCTCGCCGCCGCTGCCGCCGGCTCCGACAGCAGCAATGCCCCCGCCCTCGACGCCGAGATCTCCGACAGGATCGTCACCCTCTCGGCGCAGACCGCCCAGCAGCGCTTCGGCGCGATGCGCTCCACCGCCGCCGACCTGCAGCCGCTCGTCCTGCGGCGCAGCGTCTCCGGCGACGACGCCGCCCTGATCCGCCGGCGCATTGCCGAGATCGACCGCCGCATCGAGACGCTCTCGGCGCAGACGTCCACCGGCGCGACCGCCATCACCGCTTACGAGTCCGGCTACTTCTCCGAGCGGACGGACGGGCTGGAGACGGTGCTGACGCCCGAGCGGCTGGAGACCATGACCGCCGAGGACCTTCTGAACCTCGACGAGACCGCCTACAGCTATCCCGAAAACGCTGTCGGCAGGCTCGTCAAGGGGCAAACATGGTACTTCGCCGCCGTCCTGCCCGAACAGCAGGCCGCCAAGTGCGAAAAGGGCGACCGCCTGACGGTCAACTTTGCCGACAGCTCCCTGCAGGGGCTGTGGATGCGCGTCGAGCGCGTCGGCACGCCGGAGGACGGCAAATGCCTGCTCGTTTTGTCCTGCGAGCGGATGCTGCAAAACGTGACCGCCCTGCGCCGCCAGACCGTCGACATCGTGTTCGACACCTACGACGGGCTGCGCGTGCCGAAGACGGCGATATATTATATAAACGGCGAGACGGGCGTCTACATTTTGGAGAGCGCCCGTGCCGACTGGAAAGAGGTCGAGATCGTCTATGAGTACGGCAGCGACTATCTCGTGCGCTGGGACAAGAGCGACACGGACAATCTCTGGCCGGGCGACGAGCTGATCCTGACCTCGGACGACATTGAAGATGGGAAGGTGATGGAATGATCGCGGAGAATATCGCATCCATCCGCGCGAGGATGGACGAGGCGGCGCGCCGCGCCGGACGCGACCCGAAGGAGATCCTGCTGTGCGCCGCGACCAAGATGAACGACGCTGCGCGGGTGCGCGAGGCCGTGGCCGCGGGCGTCGACTGCTGCGGGGAAAACCGCGTGCAGGAGCTGGTGCAAAAGAGTGCGGCGCACGCCTATGACGGCGCGCCGGTGCATTTTATCGGTCATTTGCAGACCAACAAGGTAAAGCAGGTCGTGGGCAAGGTGGAGCTGATCCAGTCCGTCGACCGCCTGCCGCTGTTGCAGTGCATCGAGAAGGAGGCCGCCCGGCAGGGCGTCGTGCAGGACATCCTGCTCGAGGTCAACGTCGGCGGCGAGGAGAGCAAGTCCGGCTTCACGCCGGAGCAGACGCCCCTTATCGCGGCGGAAATGGACGCTTTTCCCCACTGCCGCCTGCGCGGATTGATGGCAATTCCGCCCGTGAGCAAAAATTCCGGCGATAATCGCAGATTTTTTGCAGAAATCCAGAGAATAGCTGTTGACATAATCGCAAAAAAACAGCATAATATTCGTATGGACATTTTGTCGATGGGCATGACGGACGATTTTGAGGACGCCATCGCCTGCGGCAGTACGATGGTCCGCGTCGGCACTGCCATCTTTGGCGCACGCAACTATGGAGGGACGCCCGATGCCACCGGGCTTCCCAAATGACATAAGATATTACGGAGGATTGTACCTATGGGACTGATGGATGAAATCAGAAAGCTGACCCACCCCTATTCCGATCAGGAAGAGGATTTTGACGATTACGACGACGAGGACGAGCTGGTCGATGAGCCCGCGCCCGCACCCGCATCCCGCCGCGGCTACGGCAAGAGCGCTGCGGAGCCCGCGCGCACCGTCGGCACCGGCCGCGTTATGAATATCAACGCCAGCAGCAACACCCAGCTTGAGGTCGTGCTGGTCAAGCCCGACCGCTTCGACATGGCGTCCGAGATCGCCGACCACCTGCGCAACAAGCAGGCCGTCGTGCTCAACCTCGAATCGACCAACAAGGACGTCGCCCGCCGCCTGGTGGACTTCCTCTCCGGCTGCGCCTACGCCCTCGACGGCAAGATCAAGAAGGTCGCCATCTCGACCTACCTCATCACGCCGTACAACGTCGGCGTCGTCGGTGACCTCGTCGAGGAACTGGAATCCAGCGGAATGCGCTTCTGAGCGCGGACGCGAAGGAGTAGATAGAAATGCTGACACCGCAACAAATTCAGGAGACCAGCTTTGAGAAGGCTTTGTTCGGCGGGTATGATATGGACTCCGTCGACGATTTTCTCGAGCCGCTGACCGAGGATTATATCACGCTCTACAAGGAAAATTCCGTGCTCAAGAGCAAGATGCGCATCCTCGTGGAGAAGCTGGAGGAATACCGCAAGCACGAGGCATCCATGCAGAACGCCATCCTCGCCGCGCAGAAGACCTGCGACCAGATGGTCGCCGAGGCGGAGAAAAAGTGCGCCAAAATGCTCCGCGACGCCGAGGAGACCGCCGCCGCCAAGGCGCAGAATGTCGATGTCCTCGTCGGCGGGGAGCAAGAGCGCCTGCTCGCCGCGCAGAACGCCACCGCGCAGTTCCTCGACGGCATGGAAAAGCGCCTGCGCCGCCAGCTTGAGCTGATGGATGAGCTGCGCAAGCAGGAGCTGCCCGCCCGTCCGGCAGAGCCGGAGGCGAAGCCCTACGGCAAGGCCGCCCAGCCGGAGCCGAAGCGCGCCTTCGACTTCGACAAGGAGCCGTCCGCGCCGACCACGCAGGAAAAGGCCGACGCGCTCATCGAGGAGATCGGCCTGCGCATCGAGGAGAGCCTCGGCGCCGCCGCGCCCGCCGCGGATAAGCACGACGCCAGAAACGACACGCTCACCCACGGCGAGCTGTCGCCCGCCAAGCAGAAGCTCTTCAACGAGCTGAAATTCGGCAGAAACAGCGACCAGAAGGGCAAATAAGCCCCAGAATTTCAGAATTTTCAGAACAATAGCATGATGCGTTGATGGGGACGAGTAGCGCGTCCGCCGCGCCCAGAGAGCTGTCGTCCGGTGCGAGACAGCCGCGGCAATGCGTGAATATCACCCCGTAGCACCCCGCCTGAACCCGGGACGTTCCCAAAAAGTAGGGCGGGACGGTCTGCGCCCGTTACCGCGCATAGAGTGCCCCGTCCGCACGCGGAGGGGGAACAAGAGTGGTACCGCAGAGCACGCCTCTGTCTCTTGACGAGACAGAGGCGGTTTTTGTTTCAGAGCGCAG
>CAMEMX010000146.1 GCA_945927915.1 uncultured Clostridia bacterium | reverse complement strand
CTCAGCACCACCGCCGCGACGATGCCGCCCATGATGAGCAGGCGCTTCCACGTCTCGGCGCTGATACGCTTGCGTGTGCGGTGCTTTGCCTTGCGCTTTTGCTTTTCGCGCTGGGCGTCAAGGCGCCGGCGCTCCTCCTTTTCCTCGCGGCGGCGCTGCGCCTCCTGCGCTGCAAGAGAGTCGCGCTCTTTTTTCTCCTCTCTGCGGCGCTGTGCCTCCTGCGCCGCGAGAGAATCGCGCTGCCGCTTCTCCGGGCGGCGTTCCTGCGCTTCCCGTCTCCGTGCGGGACGGTTTGGATCGCGCCGACCCGTTTCTCTGCTTTCGTGTTCCATAAGCCTTACTCCGTATCAATGATTTGCCCGCCGCAATCGCGCAGGCTCTGCACGAGAGCGGCATAACCGCGTTCGGTGTGCTCGCTGCGCAAAACGGTGCTGCTTCCGTGCGCCGCCAGCGCAGCGATCACCATCGCCGCGCCGCCGCGCAGGTCGGTCGCCTCGACACACGCGCCGTGCAGCGTCTCTACGCCCTCCACTACGGCATAGCGCCGTGTCGCCGTGATCTTTGCGCCCATGCGCACGAGCGCCGGGACATGGCGGAACCGGTCGGAAAATATCGTCTCTTCAAAGACACTGACGCCCTGCGCCGTCGCCATCGCCGCCATCACGGGCGCCTGCGCGTCGGTCGGAAAGGCGGGATAGGGCGCGGTGCGGATGGGGCTGACCGCGCGAAGCGTGTCGCAGCGCAGGGTGATCTGCCGCGCATACTGCGTGATCTCGCAGCCGCCGTCCGCCAAAACGTCCGTCACCGCGCGAAGATGCGCTGGCTCGGTGTGCGTCAGCGTGATCTCTCCGCGCGTGGCGGCGGCTGCGCAGAGGTAGGTCGCCGCCTCCATCCGGTCGGGCATGACGGTGAATTCCGTGCCGTGGAGAGCGCAGCCGCCGCGAATCCGCACGACGGAGGTGCCCGCGCCCTCGATCCGTGCGCCGCAGGCGGTCAGGAAGCCGCACAGGTCGGCGATCTCCGGTTCCCGCGCGGCGTTGCAGAGCACGACCTCGCCGTCGCAGCCGAGCGCAGCGAGGATCAGGTTTTCCGTCGCGCCGACACTCGGAAACGGCAGGGCGACCGTCGCGCCGCGCAGCTTTGCGGCGCGGCAGAGCAGCTCCTCGCCTTCATATTCACATTGGGCGCCCATGAGGCGCAGGCCGAGCAGGTGCAGGTCGATCGGGCGGTTTCCGAGACGGCAGCCGCCGGGATGTGTCAGCCTTGCAGCTCCGAAACGCGCCAGAAGCGCGCCGAGAAAGATCACGGCAGCGCGCATTTTCTGCATCAGTACGGCGGGGATCTCCGTCTCGCAGGCTGGATATGTATTGACGATCAGCGTCTGACCCTCGCGCCTTGCCTCGCAGCCAAGGCTTCGCAGGATCGCAAGCGCCACGTCCGCGTCGGAAATACGCGGGCAGTTGTGCAGCACGCATTCGCCTTTCGTGACAAGTGTCGCTGCCAGGATCGGCAGCAGGCTGTTCTTTGCGCCGTGGATCGGGATCACACCGCGCAGCGGGCTTCCGCCCCGGATCTGATACGCGCCCATAGGCAAACCTCCGTACCGGAAATTTGCCCCATCCTATGCAAAAGGTGCGCTCAGCGTGATTTTGCCAGTTCGGTTATGATTTGATAGATGCGCTCGGCGGAGTCGATGACGGCAAGCTCCCGCAGAGCGGTGCGCATTTTGGCGCGTTTTTCGCCGTCTTCGAGCAGCGCCTTTGCCTCGCGGTAGAGGCGCTCCCCGTCGCACTCGCTCTCTCGCAGGACGACCGCCGCGCCGCGCTGCTCCAGAATCCGCGCGTTCTTCTCCTGATGGTTGTTCGTCACGTTCGGAGACGGCACGATGATGCACGGCGTCCCCGCCGCAGCGATCTCATTGAGCGTCGAGGCGCCCGCGCGGCTGATGATAAGGTCCGCCGCAGCCATCACCGTCGGCATATTATAGATATATTCCTGCATCGTCACGAGCGGATGCGCGGCAAGGTCGACGCCCTGCTCCTTCACATATTCCGGCATCCAGCGCCAGCCGAACGAGCCGGTGGCGTGGATGTGACGATAGCGGTCTTCTTCACATTCCAGCTTCATGAACTGCGCGATCTTCTTGTTCATCTCTCGCGCGCCGAGACTGCCCCACGCGGAGACGATCAGCGGCGTCTTTTCATCCAGACCGAGCGCCTTGCGCGCGTCGGCACGTTTGGTGAAGACGAATTCCTCCCGCACGGGCATTCCGACGGGGATCACACGCTCGGCGTTTTTATATTCGCTTTTGCTGTCAGCAAAGCTGACCAGGATCCGGTCGACCTTGTCGCAGACCATCTTGGTCGCGAGGCCGGGCACGGCGTTCGCTTCGTGCAGCGCCGTGGGAATGCCGCGCTTCGTCCCCTGCCGCAGCATGGGGAAGCTTGCATAGCCGCCCGTGCCGAGGATGACGTCCGGCTGGAATTCGCGGATGATCTGATCCGCACGGCGCAGCGCGCGGCGGATGATAACAAGCGCTCTGACGTTGTGCCACAGGGCAGCAGGCGTCAGGCTGCGCAGATAGTTTGAGATCGTGACCGTCTCGATGCGGAAGCCCTCACGCGGGACGAGATCGGTCTCCATTCCGTCGTCCGCGCCGACGAAAAGGATCTGTGCGTCGGGCCTGCGCTCCCGCAGGAGCTTCGCGACCGCAAGCGCGGGGTTGATATGCCCGCCCGTGCCGCCGCAGGTAAAAACGACCTTCATGGCAATGCTCCTTTATTTGGGACTGTGGGAAATACTGCGGGAAATATTGAGCATGATGCCGCATTCGGCAAGCTGCATGATGAGCGCCGTGCCGCCGGAGGAGAAAAACGGCAGCGAAATGCCCGTCGACGGCAGCAGATTCGTAACGACCGCGACGTTCAGAATGACCTGCAGCGCCAGAAGCGTCGTCAGACCGGTGGCAAGCAGCATGGAGAAGCGGTCACGCGCGTGCATGGCGATCCAGTAGCCGCGAATGATGAGAAGCGCAAAGAGGAGCAGAATGCCGACCGCGCCGATGAAGCCCAGCTCCTCGCAGATGATGGCGAAGATATAGTCGTTGTGCTCTTCGGGGAGATAGAGGTATTTTTGGCGGCTCTTGCCGAAGCCGAGGCCGAGCAGGCCGCCGGAACCGATGGCGTATTCGGATTGCAGGATCTGCAGGCCGGAATCCAGCGGGTCGGCCTCCGGGTTGCGCCATGCCGTGAGGCGTGCGCTGGTATAGCCGCCGCTCAGCAGCAGATACAGAAGTCCCGCTGCGCCGATGACGGCAACGATGGTCAGATATTTGCGGTTGATGCCGCCGACCGCCATCATGCAGAAGCACAGCGCCGCGACGATGATCGTCGCGGAAAAGTGCGGTTCCAAAATGAGCAGCACCGCGATGAAGGCAAGCGCACCGGCGCAGGCGAAGAACGTGCGCGGCGACTTGATGTCCTTCTGGTTGCGCGTCATCAGGACCGACAGGGAGATGATGAGCGCCAGCTTCGCGATCTCGGAAGGCTGCAGGTTCGTAAAGCCGAGGTTGATCCACCGCGTCGCGCCGTTGACGTTCGTACCGATCAGCAAAACGGCCACCAGAAACAGCACACTCACGCCGTAGATCAGCCGGGAGAGCTTAAAATACCACTCATACGGTACGCGGCTCATGCCGTACAGCGCCGCGACGCCGAGCAGAGCAAAGATCAGTTGGCTTGTAAAATACTTTGCGGAATTGCCGGTCACATAATAGGCGCGGGCAAAGCTCGCGGAAAAGAGCATGATGAGACCGATGACGACCAGCAGCAGCGTCAGCAGAAGGTAGGGTAGATCCATAACGCCGAGGTCGTTCTCGACCACGCGTTCCTGCCTGATC
>CAMEMX010000145.1 GCA_945927915.1 uncultured Clostridia bacterium | reverse complement strand
AGCTCGTCCAGCGAGGTTTTCCGCAGCAAACGTCCGTATTTATTCAGCCGAATATCGTCCGGCAGGAGATTGCCGTCCTTATCCTTTCGATTGTCCATGGAGCGGAACTTGATCAGCTTAAAAACCTTCTCATTCTTCCCCGGTCGCTCCTGCGTGAAGAACGGATTTCCGCGCATAAAAACCGTTCCCAGAATGATCAAAATCAGATACAGCCACGAAAACACAAGGATCGCTGCGAGGGCGCAGCAAAAATCCAGGGGTCGTTTGAAATACTTTTCATACGGCCCGTAAGGAATATGCTTCTTTTCCATCTCTCTTTTCCCTCATTACGCAAAGCAGCTTCTGATCATTTCGATGATCTGTTCCTGCTGCTCTGCGGTCATCTTGTTATCGCTGGGCAGGCAGACACCTCTTTGGAAGATATCCGCGCCCACGTCCTCCACGCCGCCTTCGATATAGGCGTTGGTCTTGGCTCTGCCGCTGCCTTCTCCTGTGATAAACGGATTCATTCGGAAGATCGGCTGCATATGCATCGGCTTCCAGATCGGACGGCCTTCTGCATTGTATTTTGCCAAAGTTTCCAGAATCTGCGTCGGGCAGCTCTTGCCCGGTTCGCTGATGTAGAGCGCTTTCTGCTCCCCACGAACCTGCCGGCACATGGCATCCTTGTCAATCAGTAAACAGGACAGCCAGAAGTTCGGCCCGCTGTTCTTCTCGTCATATGGATTCATCTGCACCGGAAGGTCTTTCAACCCTTCCTTATAGCGCATATAGATCGCTTTCTTCTGCGCAATGTGCGCTTCCAGATATGGGATCTGACCACGCACAACGCCGGCAATTACATTGCTCATGCGGTAGTTATAGCCCAGCTCCTCATGCTGATACCACGGCGCCGCTTCCCGGCTTTGGGTCGACCACTTGCGTACCTTCTCGGCATCCGCCTTGGAATCGGTGAGGAACATACCGCCCGATGAGCCGGTGATGATCTTGTTTCCGTTGAAGCTGATGCAGCCGTAATCGCCAAAGCTGCCGGTTTCTTTTCCTTTATATGTAGCACCCAGGGATTCCGCTGCATCTTCAACGATCACCGCTTCGTGGGCAGTTGCTATCTTCTTGATTTCATCAATCTTGCCCGGCGTGCCATACAGATGAGCTACTACGATCACCTTGACATCCGGGTAAATCTCAAATGCCTTCTCCAGTGCCACCGGGTCCATATTCCATGTGTCGCGCTCGGTATCAACAAAAACCGGGATGCCGCCCTCATAAACCACAGGGTTTACCGTGGCAGCAAACGTGACATCAGAACAGAAAATCTTCTGATTGCTCAGCGCTCCTTTTCCAATGTCCGGCTGACCATACATGGCTTCTCCGGCAAGCTTCATGGCAAGATGGAGCGCTGCCGTTCCTGCCGATAATGCGACTGCATATCGGACGCCGATTCGTTCGGCGATCATTCGCTCCACTTCATTGATATTCTTTCCAACCGTGGACATCCAGTTTGTCTCATACGCTTCGGTAACATACTTCAATTCGTCGCCGTGCATGGTCGGAGAAGACAACCAAACCTTTTTGTCAAATGGTCTCAGCTCCACGAGCTACACTTCCCTTCTCAATGGTTCAACAGAAAAACGTACCAATAGGTCAGCTTAGTTATCTAAGCTAACCTATTGATGACGGCAGTATTCTATGATAGGTCGCAACAATATCCGCGACCATGTCGCGGATATTGTCCGCGTTGGCCTCGCAGGCCGCTTCGAGGCAGACGAGCTGCTTGGCAAACGCCACGTCGTCGAGCTCCAGCGGCTTTGCGATGTGGATGAGGTGATTCGCCGTAGAGCGAAGGCCCTCCTCATTCATCAGCATCTCCTCATAGAGCTTCTCGCCGGGGCGCAGGCCGGTATAGCGGATCTCGATGTCCACATCCGGCTCGAAGCCGGAAAGGCGAATGAGATTACGCGCCAAATCGTCAATCCGCACCGGCTCGCCCATATCGAGCACGAAGATCTCGCCGCGGCCGGCGTAGGCGCCCGCCTGCAGCACCAGCGACACCGCCTCCGGGATCGTCATAAAATAGCGGATGATGTCAGGATGCGTGACCGTAACGGGGCCGCCCTCGGCGATCTGGCGCTTGAACAGCGGAATGACGCTGCCGTTGCTGCCGAGGACATTGCCGAAGCGGACGGCGACGAATTTCGTCTCGGCGTTGTTTGCCATCATCTGCACGATCATCTCGCAGATGCGCTTGGAGGCGCCCATCACATTGGTCGGGTTGACCGCCTTGTCCGTCGAGATCAGGACGAACGTCTCGGCGTGATAGATCGCAGCCGCTTTTGCGACATGGTAGGTGCCGAACACATTGTTCTTGATCGCCTCGTTCGGGCTGTCCTCCATCAGCGGGACGTGCTTGTGCGCCGCCGCATGGAAGATGATCTGCGGCCGGTAGGTCTCAAAGACCATACGCACGCGCTCGTTGTCACGGACGGAGCCGATGAGCGTGACAAGATCGAGCTGCGGGTACGCGCGGCGCAGCTCCTGCTGGATCTCGTAGGCATTGTTTTCGTATATGTCGAAAATAATCAGCGTTTTCGGCCCGTGCTGCGCGATCTGGCGGCAGAGCTCGCTGCCGATGGAGCCGCCACCGCCCGTGACCAGAACGGTCTTGTCCTTCAGGTAGCCCGCGATCTCGGACAGGTCGACCGCGACAGCGTCTCTGCCGAGCAGGTCGAGGATGTCCACCTCGCGGATCTTCTGGAGACTGACCTCGCCGTTGGCGAGCTGGAAAATGCCGGGCAGGAGCTTGAGCCTGCAATCCGTCTTCTGGCAGATGGCAAGGATCTGCTTCCGCTGGAGCAGCGAGGCGGTCGGGATCGCGAAGACGATCTCCTCCACGCGGTATTTCTTCGCCATTGCGACGATATCCTTCCGCGTGCCGACGACCTTGACGTTGTTCAGATAACGGCCCGTCTTTTGCACGTCGTCGTCGATGATGCAGACGACATGGTTCTGCGAGCATTCGCTGTTCTGGAATTCGCGCAGGACGAGCAGACCCGCGCTGCCGGCGCCGATGAGCATGGTGCGTTTCAGCTTTTCGCGTTTTCTGACGCGTTTGAGGAAGCTCCTGAGAAGGCGGTAGGAAAAGCGGGTCAGCATCGTACACGCCGTCAGAAACAGCGGATGCAAAATAGCAAAGCTGCGCGGCAGGTCGATCAGGCTGCATTGGATCGCAACAAGTTGCAAAATACCGATCAGTGCCGCCGCAAGCAGGATGTGCAGCAGCTCCTCGATGCCGGCAAACTCCCACAGGCTGCTGTAGAGCTTGGTCAGCGCGAAAATCAGGATCGTGATCAGCGTCAAAATCGGCGCAGCGTGCAGCAGATTTGCCACATAGGGTTCCGCCGCGACCGCACCCAGGCTGAAATCAAAGCGTGCCAGCAGCGCAAGCAGCGCAGAAGCAATGATGAAAAAAACGTCCATCAGCAGGAGCAGGCAGATCCTGCTCAGCTTTTGCATCTCATCTTTCATGTTTATCTCTTTTTTCTCTCTCAAGGTCTTCTACCTCTTTTCCTTTATCGGCCGAATTCCCCCCGGCCGAACCGGGCAAAGGCGCGCAAGCGGATCCCCCGAACCGGTCAGCGCGTCGGAAGCCTTTTGCGCAGGGCGAAGAAAAACCGGCGGTAATGCAAAAGCCAGGTCCAAACCATGCGGTAAAGGCGATAAAAAAGGTTTTTGTTTGTCAGCCGCTTTCCCTTGCGGACATAGACCGTCGCGACGCCAAGCATCTGGTCACGGCGCAGACCGCGCTCGATCACCCACTGGTGGTCGCCGCAGCAGCCGAGGGTCCCGTCGCGGGCGACCTCGACGATGCGGTGCAGGATCAGCGCGCCGTCATCCCGGCGGTAGAGCGG
>CAMEMX010000144.1 GCA_945927915.1 uncultured Clostridia bacterium | reverse complement strand
GCTCAGCAGCAGCAGGCACACGCCGAAAAAGACCTTCAAAACCTGCCGGATCTGTTTCCCATCCATGTTTCGTCCTCCAAAGCGTTTTTCTGTATTATATTTCCTCCTCCGCCGCTTGTCAAGCGCCGCGGAAAAAACTCTGCGTCGTGTCATCGGAGCAGGCACAGGCGATGCGGTGATCGGACGCAAAAAAGCACACAGGACTGCGCTGCAGTCCTGTGTGCTTCACTGATCGAAGCGGTTTCAGTCGAGAATATCGACCGTGACGCGCTTTCCGTCGCGCTGGGCGACGGCCTTGACGACAGTGCGGATCTCTTTTGCAATACGACCCTGTCTGCCGATGACCTTACCCATATCTTCGGGCGCAACGCGAAGCTCCAGCACGGTAGCGTCTGCGTCCTCTCTCTGCGTAACCGAGACCGCGTCGGGATGATCGACCAGTTGCTTCGCCACGTAGAGCAAGAGTTCCTTCATCGTGCAGCTCCCTTCCATCAAAGGACGTTAGCCTTTTTCAAAAGAGCCTTCACGGTGTCGGTCGGCTGAGCGCCGTTCTTGATCCACTGCTGCGCCTTCTCGGCGTCGACAGTGATGGTGGCAGGCTCGGTCAGGGGGTTGTAAGAGCCGATCTCTTCGATGCAGCGGCCGTCGCGCGGGCTGCGGGAGTCAGCGACAACGATGCGGTAGTAGGGAGCCTTCTTCGCACCCATTCTTCTCAGTCTGATCTTTACCATGGGGTTTCACCTCCAAAATAATTTCAAAAAGTTTTGATTTATCGTCAGACCCTGCGGTCCAATGATCGTTTACATACCCGGAATGCCGGGGAAACCGCCCATTTTGCCGAACAGCTTGCGCTTCTTGCCCTTGCCGTTCATCTGCTTCATGATCTGCTGCATTTGCTCAAACTGCTTGAGCAGGCGGTTGACGTCCTCGACCTTCTGGCCGCAGCCGAGGGCGATGCGGCGCTTGCGCGAGGAGTTGAGGCACGAGGGATTTTCGCGCTCATAGGGCGTCATGGACTGGATGATCGCCTCGACGCGGACGGTGGCGCGCTCGTCGATCTGCATATTCTTCATCGCGCCCATGCCGGGGAGCATTCCCAGAATGTCCTGCATCGAGCCCATGGACTTGAGCTGGACGAGCTGGTCGTAAAAATCCGCAAGCGTGAACTTGTTCTGGCGCATTTTCTGCTCCAGCTCCTGCGCCTTCTTCTGGTCGAGGGCCTGCTCGGCCTTTTCGATCAGCGTCAGCACGTCGCCCATGCCGAGAATGCGCGAGGCCATGCGCTCCGGGTGGAACGGCTCGATCATGTCGAGCTTTTCGCCCGTGCCGATGAACTTGACGGGCTTGCCGGTGACGGCCTTGACGGACAGGGCAGCGCCGCCTCTGGCGTCACCGTCGAGCTTTGTCAGCATCACGCCGTCGATGTCGAGCCATTCGTTGAACGACTGCGCGGCGTTGACCGCGTCCTGACCGGTCATGGCGTCGACCACGAGCAGGATCTCGCTCGGCTCGACCTCCGCCTTGATGGCCTTCAGCTCGTTCATCAGCGCCTCGTCGACGTGCAGGCGGCCGGCAGTATCGAGAAATACCATGTCGTTGCCGTGCTGCTGGGCGTGACGGATGGCGGCCTTGGCGATCTTGACGGGGTTTTCCTGCCCCATCTGGAAGACGGGGATGTCGAGCTGGGCGCCGACGACCTCAAGCTGCTTGATGGCGGCGGGACGGTAGATGTCGCACGCGACGAGCAGCGGCCGTTTGCCCTGCTTCTTGAACAGGCCGGCGAGCTTTGCGCCGTTGGTGGTTTTGCCTGCGCCCTGCAGGCCGACGAGCATGACGACCGTCGGGGACTTGGGCGAGATGGTGATGCGCTGGTTTTCGCTGCCCATGAGGGCGATCAGCTCTTCGTTGACGATCTTGACGATCATCTGCGCGGGCGTCAGGCTTTCCAGCACGTCGCGGCCGACACAACGCTCGGACACGGACTTGACAAAATCCTTGACGACCTTATAGCTGACGTCCGCCTCCAAAAGGGCAAGGCGGATCTCGCGCATTGCCTCCTTGATGTCGGACTCGGACAGACGTCCCTTGCCGCGCAGCTTTTTGAACGCGGCGTTGAGCTTGGCGGTCAGACCTTCAAAAGCCATAGTTTACTCCTTTACGGATGAGACAGCGGCAAAAATGCGCCCGGCGCATTGCCGCACGGTGGGGTCTTCGTGGTGCAGCAGCGGCTGTGCTGCGGCTTCGACCTCGGCGCACAGGCGGCGCAGCGCTTCCGCCTGCCGGAGACAGCCGGTGGCCTGCTCCATGCCGCGCAGGATTGCCTCGGTGCGGGAGATGGTGTCATGCACGCCCTGACGGGAGATGCCCTCCTGCTCCGCGATCTCGCCGAGGGAGAGATCCTGATTGTAGTACAGGTCAAAATAGGTCTTCTGCTTTTCCGTCAGCAGCGCGCCGTAATAGTCGAGAAGCAGGGACATCGTGAACGCTTCCTGTTTCATCCCAACGCCTCCCAAACGCACATTGCCCGGCTATTGTACAACAGAACGCCGCGCTTGTCAAGAGAAAAAACTTGACACCCGAAATTTATTTTATTCCGCGGCGGTAAACTCGGCGCAGAACGGGCGCAGGGGACATTCGCCGCATTTCGGACTGCGGGCGGTGCAGACGTCACGACCGAACAGCACGATGCGGTGGCAGAAATCGGAGCTTTCCTCCGGCGGGAGGATGGCGCGAAGCTGGGCTTCGACCTTTTCCGGCTCCTTGCCGGAGGCGAGGCCGAGGCGGTTGGCGATGCGGATGCAGTGCGTGTCACACACGACGGAGCCGGGACGGCGGTAGATGTCGCCGAGCAGGAGGTTTGCCGTCTTGCGCCCGACGCCGGGGAGCTTCAGCAGCGCCTCCATCGTGTCCGGCACCTTGCCGCCGTGCTCGTCGCGCAGCATCCGGCACGCCTGCACGATGTCCTTTGCCTTCTGGCGGTAGAACCCGCAGGAGTGGACGTAGGTCTCGACCTCCGCGACGTCGGCCCCGGCGAAGGCGTCGAGGGTGGGGAAGCGGGCAAAGAGCGCGGGCGTGACGAGGTTGACGCGGGCGTCCGTGCATTGCGCGGAGAGCCGCACCGCGATCATCAGCTCGTAGTCCTTGTCATATTGCAGGGCGCACAGCGCGTCGGGATAGCGCTGCTTCAGCGCGGCGATGATCTCGTTGATGTATTGCATAAAAACACCTCTTTTCGACAATTATATCACAGCTTTGCCGCAAAGGGAATTGCCTTTTCCCGCAAGATCCGATATAATTGCTTCGGGTGATCGTATGAATCCGGAAACACTCGGCGCATGGCGGCCGCTTTTGGAAAAGGAGCTTGCAGCGCCGTATTTTGAGGCTTTGTCTGCCCGCGTAGACGCCGCGCGGCAGGAGACGGAGGTCTATCCGCCCGCCGGGCGGGAGTTTTTCGCGCTGGAAAAGACGCAGCCGCAGGCCGTCCGCGCCGTGATCCTGGGGCAGGACCCCTACCACGAGCCGGGACAGGCGATGGGGCTGGCCTTTTCCGTGGCACGCGGGACGGCGCTGCCGCCGTCGCTGCGCAATATTTATCAGGAATTGCAGGGCGATCTCGGCCTTGCGCCTGCGGCGCACGGCGATCTGACGGCGTGGGCGGCGCAGGGCGTGCTGCTGCTCAACACCGTCCTGACGGTGGAGCGCGGAAGGGCGAACAGCCACGCAGGCTGGGGCTGGCAACGGCTGACCGACGCGGTCATCGCCGCGACGAATGCGCTGCCCCAGCCGATCGCGTTCGTGCTCTGGGGCGCGCAGGCACAAAAAAAGGCGGCGCTTGTCAAAATGCAAGCACCGCGTTTGTTGCTCACCGCGCCGCATCCGAGTCCGCTGTCGTCCTACCGCGGCTTTTTCGGCAGCCGCCCGTTTTCCAGGGTCAACGCCTTTTTGC
>CAMEMX010000143.1 GCA_945927915.1 uncultured Clostridia bacterium | reverse complement strand
CAATAAATCGCCCTCGCAATGACAAACAGCGTCGCCTGTCATGTCATTGCGAGACCCCGCAGGGGTCGTGGCGATCTTGTGCAGAAACCAACAAATGATTGCAATATAAAACGGCGCGTCCACCGGACGCGCCGTAAAAACAAACATTTGAAACAAAATCACACGCCTAATTTTTCCAGCGCGGCGAGACGCAGGCACACGCACAGCACCTGCATCGCCAGACGCAGCTCGTCCACGGGCGGCAGGCTCGGCGCGATACGGATGTTGCTGTCGTCCGGGTCGACGCCGTAGGGATAGGTCGCGCCGGCGCCCGTCAGCACGACGCCCGCGTCCTTCATCAGTCCGACGACGCGCTTCGCCGTTCCTTTCATCGCGTAAAGAGACACAAAGTAGCCGCCGCGCGGCTTCGTCCACCGCGCGATGTCCAGCGGTGCGATCTGCGTCTCCAGCGCGTCCAGTACCGCCTCAAATTTCGGCGCCAGAACCGCCGCGTGACGCTGCATCAGTTCCAGCGTGTGCGCCCGGTCTTTCAGATATTTAACATGACGCAACTGGTTGACCTTGTCATAGCTGATCGTCTGATAGGTCAGCAGCAATTCGAGGTAGTCGAGGTTGTCGCGCGAGGCCGCCATGACCGCGACGCCCGCGCCGGGGAAGGTGATCTTGGACGTCGACGCGAATTCATACGGCATATCGGCGTTGCCCTGCGCGGCGCAGAGCGAGAGAATGTCACGGAACGGGACAAATTCGCCCGCAAATTCGTGCACGCAGTAGGCGTTGTCCCAGATCAGCGCGAAGTCGGGCGCTGCCGGGCGCAGCGCAGCCAGCCGGTCGATCACATCATCGGAATAGATGATGCCCTCCGGGTTGGAATACTTCGGCACGCACCAGATGCCCTTGACGGACGGGTCGCGGACGGCGGCCTCGACGGCGTCCATATCCGGGCCGTTTTCGGTCATGCGGATCGTAACCAGCTCCATGCCGAAGGACTCGGAGATCTTGAAATGGCGGTCGTAGCCGGGCGCGGGGCAGAGGAAGCGCACCTTTTCCTCCTTCGCCCAGGGGCGTGGGGAATGGCGCAGGCCGTGGGTGTAGGCCTTGGCGATTAGGTCGTACATCAGGCTGAGGCTGGCGTTGCCGCCGACGAAGATCTGCTCCGGCTGCGTGCCGAGCAGGTCGGCGAACAGGCGCTTTGCCGACGGCAGACCGCTGAGGTTGCCGTAGTTGCGGACGTCCAGCCCCTCGTCCATGCAATCGTCAGAATCGCTCAAAACCGTTAAAATATCGCTCACGAGGTCGAGCTGTTCTTTGCCGGGTTTGCCGCGTGCCATATTGAGCGAGAGATGCAAGGATTTAAAACGCTCATATTCGCTCATTAAAGCATCATATTCGCTCTTTCTTTCGGTCGGTGTCATGCTCGGATAGGATCTCATAGGATAACCTCCTTCGGGAATCATATAAAATGCTGAAAATCAGTCGTTTCGCAAATATTGCGCGGTCTTTTCGCCGTTCGTAAGGAACAGTTCCCGCCCGTCGATGCGGTATTGATACTCGACCTCGAACGGCTCGGCGCCCTCGGTGATCGCGCAGAAGGCGGTCCTGCCGTCGGCGCGGTAGGTGCCGCGGATTGTTTGGTAGTCGCTGCCCTCGTAGCGCAGGTTGACGGTCAGACTGCCGTCTGCGCCGAAGGTGATCGTCTCGAGCATCCCGCGTTCGCCGCCGCCGTCTGCGCTGACCCAGATGCCGACCAGCGCGTCGTCGACCGTCTGTATCGGCGCGGCAGAAGTCTCGTCCTGCGTCGCGGCAGAGCAGCCGCAAAGCAGACAAAGCACGCAGAGCAGGGGCAAAATCAGTCGCTTCATCTTACAGATCCCTCCAAAACCGTGCGCGGAAGCTCTCGTCGCCGCCTGCCTTGACGCCGCGCACGAAGGTGCCGTCGCCCGTGGCGGTCTGTAGCGTCAGCGTCTCCCCGGCGAAGCATTCGCGGTCGAAGATGACCTCCAGTCCGGTGCAGCCCGCCGGGACGAGCGCCTCGGCGCGGCGGATGTATGCGACATTGTTCAGGTGTCCGTTGTCGTCGATGAGTGACGGCGAGATCTCCCATTGTGCGAAATCTGCCATGTCAGGCGGCAGATTGATGCGCTTCAGCGCGCCTGTCCGCTCAGGAATTGGCGTCGGCAGCTCCCAAAGCGCCGCGACGGACTTCATCGGCACGATGCGCCGCTCCTTCTCGTCCGCAAGCACCCATGTCTGCACGGCGGTGCCGCATTCGCCGGCGTCGTCAAAAATCGAAAAATCGCGGTTGCTGACGGCGGCGGTCGGCCTGCGCAGCCAGGTTTTCACGGTGAATGCGCCCACGGGCAGGCGCGAGAGCACCAGGCGGCAGCGCACGACCATCCACAGGCAGCCGTAGTCGGCGAGCATCCGGTCGTGGTCGATGCGCAGGTCGATGGCGTGACCGACGGCGGCGCGCTCCAGCGCGGTCATCATGTCGGACAGGGATCGCGCCCCGTCCGGGCAGAAAATTTCAAAAATTTCAGTCAAAATACAGCCTCCGCAGGATCAAAGTCGGGAAACTATCCGGAAAATTTTCAATTATTATAGCACAGATGGAAAAAAGCGTCAAGGAATTACGCCCGAAAAATACTGCCCGCTTGTCTGTTATAATCCCGCCGACGCGCGCCGGAAACGGACCGGCGCATTGCGTCTGCGCAGCTTCGGGGTGAGAGAGGCAAAATGGGAAAAATGCAAAAAGTATCGCATATTTTTCCAACATAATAATTTGAAATGCAGGAAAAAACAAACCCGGCGCAGCACGAAGACTGCGCGCTTGCAGCGCCTTTCAAAAAATGTCATGCCAATTCCGCAAGGATTTGGGAGCGCGAAGCGGTCGAATTTCAGCCATATTACTCCCACGGCGACGCGGCGAACGCGGCAAAAACGCCGAAATTTTTCACAGAAGCGGGAGGAATTGTGCATGAATTGGAGAAGAAAGGGCGCGCTCGCGGTCGTATTGACGCTTCTGCTGTCATTTTACGCCGCCGCTGCGCCGAAAACCGTCATCCCCGGCGGCAACACGATCGGCCTGCGCCTGCGCACGGACGGCGTCTCGGTCGTCGAGCTGTCGGAGAACGCGCCGCGCCGTGCGGGTCTGAAATGCGGCGACGTGATCTGCGCCATCGACGGCGCACGCGTGACCTCGACGCAGGAGGTCGTCCGCGCGGTCGAGCGCTCCGGCGGCGCGCCGATGGAGCTGACCGTCTCACGCGGCGGCGAGCAGCGCAGCCTCACCTTGTCGCCCGTGCAGACGGAGGAGGGCTGGCGCCTCGGCGTCTACGTCCGCGACAGCGTGAGCGGGATCGGTACGGTGACGTATTACGATACGGAAAATGACACGTTTGGAGCACTTGGGCACGGCGTGAACGACGGCGGCGCCCTCCTGCCGATCACGGGCGGGGCGGTGCTGCCTGCGACGGTCGCCTCGGTCATGCGCGGCGAAAAGGGCGAGCCCGGCGCGTTACAGGGCATCGTAAACGGTCGCGCCGCCGCGGGAACCATCGAAAAAAACACACCGCAGGGCATTTTCGGCACGATGCCGGCGCGCGACGCCCGGCCTCTGCCCGTCGCCGCGACCGATGAGATCTGCACAGGCCGCGCGACGATCCTGTCCAATGTGCGCGGCGCTGAGATCGAGGAATTTGAGGTGCGCGTAACGGCGCTTGCGCCGGACGACCCCTATGGGCGAAATCTTCTGCTCGAGGTGACAGACCCGGCGCTGTTGGCGGCGACGGGCGGCATCGTGCAGGGGATGTCGGGCAGCCCGATCGTGCAAAACGGCAAGCTCATCGGCGCCGTCACCCACGTCCTCGTCGACGACCCCACGCAGGGGTATGGAATTTTTATACAAAATATGCTCGACGCAGCCACTTGAAGCCGTGCTGATTCGTCGCGCCCTGCGGCGCAGGTTCAATAGACGATTCGTAGGGCACGCACCCGCAAGGGGTACGCCGCATCCGTAAGGCTCCTTCGTCGA
>CAMEMX010000142.1 GCA_945927915.1 uncultured Clostridia bacterium | reverse complement strand
CGGCCCGTCAATCTCCCACCTGGTTGATGACGCCGAGGAAGAGGAAGGACTGCGTCTCATTGTCATAGATACCCATGACGAACGGGCGGTCAAGCTCCACGACCTTGGGCCGCTCCTCCAGCGCGAGCGCCGTTTCCATCACGATGACGGTCGCGGCGGCAGCCGTCGTGCCGCTTTCGGTCACCTCGATCCATGTCTTTTGCAGCACGCCGCCGATGATCAGCGGCAGGTCCGCGATGCCGGAGAAGTCCGCGTCCGCCGTGAACGCCAGCGGCATCCCCATCGCGGCGAGGGCGGCGGAAAGCTCCTCCGACGTCTCGGCCGTGAATTTCGGCAGACGGACGTCGACGGGGGTGCGGGAGGCGTTTTCGACGGTCGCGAGCAGGGTCTCGCCCGTCAGCGAGGCAAGGTAGTCCTGCATCGAAACGCCCTCGTTCGGCAGCAGGGCGAGGAAGCTGTAGCGCCCGCCGCTGTAAGGCTTCAGGAAGCCCGTCGCCATGCCGTCGTCGAGATAGGTGTGCTCGGTGCTGTGCAGGAAGGAGGCCGACTGCTGCGTGCCGTCCGCGGCGTGGAACTCGCCCGCGGTCACCTGATAATCGTCGTATTCCTCCATCCAGCGCGCGTCAAAGGTCAGCGCGTTCACGAGCAGCAGCATGGTCTGCGCGTCCAGCTCCGTCAGGATCTGCGGGATGCGTCCGGCGGTGTGCTCGCTCACCCACGCGTTGACGTCCTCCACGGTCTGCGCGTCAAAGGGCGCGCGGTAGACGCCCGCGCCGAAATAATCGGCGTTCGCCTGCAAAAACGCGTCCTTCACGTCCAATTCGTCCGTGTCGCGCAGCCAGACGGAGTTGGCGCTGACGACCTCCTCGCCCATGTCGCAGCCGTGCAGCGCCTCGTTCAGCGCGCCGACCGGCAGGCCGAGCACGGCCTCCATCTGCGCGAGCGTCTCACCTTGTGCGCCGTTGGCGGTCATGGCGAGGGCGAGCATCGCCGAATAGGGCGAAAGAACGCAGTTGTCCGTCCCGTCCGCGCTGCCCTGCAAAAGCCCGACGGCAAAGCTCGCCGCAGCGGCGGCATAGGGCGTCCGCGCGGCGCTGTCCGCCACGGCCTCGCCGCTTTGCGTCGCGGCGGTGCTGCCCTGCGTCGCCTGCGTCGTCGGCTCCCGCGCCTCCACGTCCGCCATCAGATCGTTCGCGCGCGGCGCCGGTTCCTCGCCGCGGCAGGCGCAAAGGGACATGAGCATCGCCCCGAGCAGCAAAAAGCATACCAGTTTTTTCCAATTTTTCATAACTACGACCTCCCGGAAGAGTGGTATTGCCTGTTGGACGGTGAAAGAGGAAAAAGGTTCCGGCATGAACGGATTTTTATTTTGCCGCCGCAGACGGACGCGGCGGCCTTGCCGGCATGGGAAAACTGCACAGCGGTTGCGGTTAGTAATAACTAACTATTTGTGCAGACCTACGAACCTCGTCCGTACCCGGCATTTTTTGCGCAAAGCGGCTTGACAGGACCGACCGTTGCGGCTATACTTGCGTTAGTTAGTTAAGACTAATCAAAGCGGGAGACGGCGGCGCTTCCCGCGAAACAACCGGATCGGAGGGGATCGTATGCCGTTAACGCTTGCGCAGGTCGGGGAGGAAAACGTCATCCGGAGGATCGGCGGCAATCTGGCAGTCAAACAACATCTGCAGCGCCTGGGCTTCGTCGTCGGGGGCAATGTCACGGTGCTGACTGCGCTGGGCGGCAGCGTGATCGTCCGCGTCCGGGACGCGCGGATCGCGGTCAGCCGCGAGATGGCGCAAAAAATACTGATATGAAGGAGGCAGACGATGCAAACGCTGAAGGATGCAAAGGCCGGGCAGACGGTCCGCGTGGTGAAGCTCCACGGCGAGGGCGCGGTCAAGCGGCGCATCATGGACATGGGGCTGACGAAGGGCACCGAGGTCTATGTGCGCAAATTCGCCCCGCTCGGCGACCCGATCGAGCTGACCGTGCGCGGCTATGAGCTCTCGCTGCGCAGAGCGGACGCGCAGCAGGTCGAGGTCGAATTTTTTTCGCTCTGAAAGTTAGCTACAACTAACCAAAATACAAAAGGAGGATAGAAATGAAGCTGCGAATCGCCCTTGCGGGCAACCCGAACTGCGGAAAGACGACCCTGTTCAACGCGCTGACGGGCGCGAACCAGTATGTGGGCAACTGGCCCGGCGTCACCGTGGAGAAAAAGGAGGGCGGGCTGAAAAAGCACGACGGCGTGACCGTCACCGACCTGCCCGGCATCTACTCGCTCTCGCCGTACACGCCGGAGGAGGTCGTCGCCCGGAATTACCTGATGCACGAGCGGCCGGACGTGATCCTGAACATCATCGACGGCACGAACCCGGAGCGCAATCTCTATCTGACCACGCAGCTCACGGAGCTGGGGCTGCCCGTCGTCGTCGCGGTCAACATGATGGATCTGGTGCGGAAAAAAGGCGACCGGCTGGACACGAAGGAGCTGTCGCGGCGGCTGGGCTGCCGGGTGGTGGAGCTTTCGGCGCTGAAGGGAACGGGTGTCGCGGAGGCGGCCGAGGCTGCCATCGCCGCCGCGCAGGAGGGCGCGTGTCCCGCGCAGCACGCGTTTTCGCCCGCCGTTGAGCAGGCGCTGGCGCAGCTCGCGCAGGTGCCGGACTGCCCCGACGCGCAGCGGCGCTGGTATGCGGTCAAGCTCTTCGAGCGCGACGAAAAGACGCTTGCGCAGCTCCGGCTCACGCCGCAGACGCGCTCGCGCATCGAGCAGACGATCCGCGCCGCGGAGCAGGCGCTGGACGACGACGCCGAGAGCATCCTCACCAACGAGCGCTACCAATACATCGACGCGATCCTGCGCGCGGCCTGGCGCAAGGGCTCTGCCGGGAAGCTGACACCCTCCGACCGGATCGACCGCGTCGTGACCAACCGCTTCCTTGCGCTGCCGATCTTCGCCCTCGTCATGTGGGGCGTTTATACGCTCTCCATCGGGACGATCGGCGACTGGACGGTCGGCTTTATGAACGACGTGCTGTTCGGCAGTTGGATCATTCCGGGCGTGACGGCGGCGCTGGAGGGCATCGGCTGCGCTGCGTGGCTGACGAGCCTGATCGCCGACGGCATTTTCGGCGGCGTGGGCGCGGTGCTCGGCTTCGTGCCGCAGATGCTGCTCCTGTTCCTGCTGCTGTCGATCCTTGAGGACATCGGCTATATGGCACGCGTCGCGTTCATCATGGACCGCATTTTCCGCAAATTCGGCCTGTCGGGCAAGAGCTTCATCCCGATGCTCATCGCCAGCGGCTGCGGGGTGCCGGGCGTCATGGCGAGCCGCACCATCGAGCACGAGCGCGACCGCCGGATGACGATCATGACCACCTGCTTCATCCCCTGCGGGGCGAAAATGCCGATCGTCGGCATGATCGCAGGTGCGCTGTTCGGCGGTAGCGCGTGGATCGCGACGGGGGCTTACTTCCTCGGCGTGGCGGCGGTGCTGGTTTCGGGCATATTGCTCAAGAAAACGAAGCCCTTCGCGGGCGAACCGGCGCCCTTCGTCATGGAGCTGCCGGCCTACCATGTGCCCGCCGCGGGAAACATCCTGCGCGCAACGTGGGAGCGCGGCTGGAGCTTTATCAAGCGCGCCGGCACGGTCATCGTCGCGGCGAGCGTGCTGATCTGGGTGCTCAACAGCCTGAGCTTCGCGGGCGGGCTGCACTATATCGGCGACGGGGAAGAAAAGTCCGTCCTGCATGTGATCGGCGAGGGCATCGCGGTGCTGTTCCGTCCGCTGGGCTTCGGAAGCTGGCAGGCCTCCGTGGCGACCGTGCTCGGTCTGGTCGCGAAGGAGGAGGTCGTCGGCGTGTTCGGCTCGCTGTCGTCCATGGCAAGCGCAGACCTGGCGCTGGAGCTGGCGGAGGAGGGCTCGGCGCAGCTTGCCGTCATCGGGCTGGAATTCTTCGGCGGCAGCCGGCTGGCGGCGCTCTCATTTTTGATCTTCAACCTGCTGTGTGCGCCGTGCTTCGCGGCGATGGGCGCGATCCGGCGCGAGATGAACAGCGCCCGCTGGACGTGGTTCGCCATCGGCTAT
>CAMEMX010000141.1 GCA_945927915.1 uncultured Clostridia bacterium | reverse complement strand
CCCCATTTGTCATTGCGAGGAGGGCGAATGCCCGACGCGGCAATCTCGTGCAGGCGCTTCCGGCTGCGTACAAACCCGTTCGCCTGTGCTTTCAGATCGCCACGGCGCGTTGCGCCCTCGCAATGACAAAACGGCTCATTCGACGGATTTGAGCGAATCCGCCATGTCGATGCGGTCGAGCTTGCGCAAAAGCAGCAGATTCACCAGCAGCGCCAGCACGAGCGTGATGGCAAAGGACAGCGCGTAGCTCAGCGGCGCGATGCGCACCTCAAACGACACCATCTCCACGCTGATCTGCTGCATCACATACGCGTGCAGCAGCTTGCCGAACGGCAGACCCAGCAGCGCGCCCATGCCCGTCAGCATCAGGATCTCGCGGAACACATAGCTCTGCGTCTCGCGCGGATAGAAGCCCAGCACCTTGATCGTTGCGATCTCGCGCACGCGCTCGGTGATGCTGATGTTGCTCAGATTATACAGCACGATGAACGCCAGCGCACAGGCGGACAAAATCACGACCACGACGATGTAATCCAGGCTCTTCATCATGTTGTTCACCTGCGAACGCATCGCCTGCGTCACGTTGACCGACGCGACGGAGGCGTTTTTCGCCATGTCCGCGCCGAGGGCGTAGGGATCGCCGTCCGTCAGGACGTAGGCGGAAGTGTATTCCACCGCTCCAAACGTCTCTTTATATGTCTTTTCGCCCATGAAGGCGTAGTGGTGGACGTGGTTATCAAACAGGCCGACGATCTCGACGCCGACCGTCTGCGTGTCGCTGACCGCGATCGGCAGCTCGTCGCCCACCGATACGTCAAGCCGCTCCGCAAGCGCCTTATCGATCACGACGCCGTCCGTGGGGTACGGCACCGCCTCGCCGCCATAGCGCAGGGTGACGGCGTCCGTGATGCGCGGATCGTCCGTCGCAATGGTGTTGACCGTGCAGACGGCGTCCTTCGTGCGCACGTCGCAGGCGCTCGTGGCGAGGAAAACGGTCGCGGCATCCGGGAATTCCTCCGCAAACGACGCCTGCCGGCGCTCATTCATCGGAACGGAGAACGAGACTGCAATGTCATAGTGCATGATGTCCTTGAACTGGTCGTCCGCAACGTTCGAGATCGAGTCGCGCACGCCGAAGCCCGTCGCAATCAGCGCCGTGCAGCCGCCGATGCCCAGCACCATCATGAACAGGCGCTTTTTGTAGCGCATGATGTTGCGGATCGAGACCTTGTAGAGGAACGAGAAGCGGTTCCACACGAGCGGCACGCGTTCGAGCAGGATGCGCTTGCCCGCCTTGGGCGCACGCGGACGCATGAGCATCGCCGGCATCCGGCGCAGCTCCGCGCGGCAGGTCAGCCACGTCGTGCCGACCGAGCACAGAAGCGACGCAGCAAGTGACGCAAGCGCCATCCTCCAGTCGAAGTGGTATTCGATCGGTGCAAAGTTATATAGCAGCGAATAGCCCTTCCAGATGACCACCGGGAAGACCCAGATGCCCAGCAGGAAGCCCGACACGCAGCCGATGAGCGCCGCACTGCCGGAATAGGAGATGTATTTCCATGCGATGCGGCTGTCGGAATAGCCGAGCGCCTTGAGCGTGCCGATCTGCGTGCGGTGCTCGTCGATCATGCGCGTCATGGTCGTGATGCACACGAAGGCCGCCACGAAGAAGAAAAACAGCGGCAGCACCTTCGCCACGCCCTCGACGATGTCCGAATCGCTGCGGAAGGAGACGTAGCCCGTGTTCGTGTCGCGGCCGAGCAGGTAGGACGACGGATGCTCGATCTTTTCGACCTCGATCTCCGCCTTTTCCAGCTCCCGCCTGCCCTGCGCCAGCTCGCGCTCGGCCTCGGCAAAGCCCTCCTGCGCTTCGGCGTACGCCTCGTCATAGGCCGCACGGCCCTCGGCAAGCTGCCGCTCTCCGGCGTAGACGGCGTTCCAGCCGTCTTTGATCTCCTGCTCCGCCGCGGCAAGCTCCGCCTCTTTTTCGTCGAGCGTCTGCTTCGCCGCGTCCAGCTCCGCCTGCGCGGCGGCAAAGCCGGCGTCGGCTTCGGCACGCTTCGCGTCCAGCTCCGCCTGCCCGGCCTCGAGCTGCTCCCGCGCAGCCAGAAGCTGCTGATACTGCGCGAAGGCGTCGCTGCTCTCGATCTGCTCGATGAGCCGGTTCGCCGCGTCGAGCAGCGCCTTGCAGGCAAAATACTCCGCGCTGTAAGGCGTCAGCTCCGCAAGCCGCGTCTCAAGCTGGTCGCGCGTGATCAGCAGCGCCTCGTACTGCACGAGTGCGCCGCTTTCGTCGATCTGCTGCTGCGCCGCGTCGAGCCGGGCGCGGTTTTCGTCCAGCTCCGCCTGCGCCGCGTCGAGCCGGGCGTAGGCGTCCGCCTTCTGCGTCTCCAGCTCGGCAAGGCCCTGTTCATACGCCGTTTTGCCCTCCTCGAGCGCTTTTTTGCCCTCTTCGAGCTGCTTTTCGCCCTCGGTCAGGCGGTAGCGGCTGTAGGAAAGCTGCCGTTCGGCGTCGTCCAGCTCCTGCTGCGCCGCCGCCAGCTCTGCCTCGGCCTCCTCGCGGCCTGCGAGGTACTCCGCCTCGCCCTTGTCATATTCCGCACGCGCCGCGTCGAGCCGCTCCCGCGCCTGCCGGATGACGTCCTGATAGCGCAGCTCCACGCGCCCGTCCAGCGCCGCCTGTAACGCCGGCCGCGCCGCGTCGATCCGCGCGTCATAGGCCGCGGAATAGAGCGTCCGGTCGGTATCGTTCAGGCGCAGGTAGACGTCGGTGTAGTAATCCGTCGAGAACGCGTCCTCCGGCACGCAGAGAAAGGCGTTCAGCGTGCCGCCGCCGAGCTGGGTCGTGCCGCGCTCGATGTTGAGGTACAGCGGCGTCTCGCACAGGCCGACGATCGTGAATTCCCGCACAGCCAGGACGTCCTGCGTCGCCGTTTCGAGCACGGTGAGGGTGCTGCCGATGTCGCTTTCGGAGAAGCGGTCGTAGTCCACGAGGCATTCGTCCGGCTTTTGCGGCATCCGGCCTGCGCGGAGGCTGACGAGGTTGACCTCCTGCGTGATGGAAAGCGCCTTCAGCGCAAGCTCCTTGTCGCCCTTCCGCGCCAAAAGGTCGACGCTTTTCGCGCCCTCGGCGCATTCGACCTCCGGCAGGGACGCGAAATAGTCCGCGTCCTGAGCGGTCATGCCGAGCGTCGAGACAAGGCGGAAGTCAAACAGCCGCGTCTTTTCCGTATAGTCCGCGCCGGTGCGGAGCATGGCCGGCTTTGCCGCCTTGACGCCCGCGAAAAAGCCGACGCCGAGGGCGACGATGCCGACAATGGCAAGATAGCGCCCCAGCGTGTGGCGAATTTCGCGCAAATTGTTCTTTGTAAACGCTTTCACCATTCGATCTCCTCTATGGGTGTGGCGTGTTCGTTGACGCTCACGCCCGCGACGGTGCCATTGCGGATGCGGATGACGCGATCCGCCATCGCCGTCAGCGCGGAATTGTGGGTGATGATGACGACGGTCATGCCGTTTTCGCGGCTCTGCCTCTGCAAGAGCGACAGGATCTGCTTGCCCGTGGCGTAGTCGAGGGCGCCGGTCGGCTCGTCGCAGAGCAGAAGCTGCGGCTTTTTCGCCAGCGCGCGGGCGATGGCGACGCGCTGCTGCTCGCCGCCGGAGAGCTGCGCCGGGAAATTGGCCATGCGTGCGCCGAGGCCGACCTCCTCGAGCACCTGCTTCGGCGGCAGCGGCTCCTTGACGATCTGCGAGGCAAGCTCGACGTTTTCCAGCGCGGTCAGGTTGGGGATGAGGTTGTAGAACTGGAAGACGAAGCCGATGTCGCGGCGGCGGTACTCCGCGAGGCGGCGCTTGTTGAAGGACGACACCTCGCTGTCGCCCAGAAAGACCTTGCCGGACGTGAGCGTGTCCATGCCGCCCAGGATATTGAGCAGGGTCGTCTTGCCCGCGCCGGACGGGCCGACGATGACGCAGATCTCACCGCGCTCGATGGTAAAGCTGGCGTTGTGCAGCGCGAGGACGGACACGTCGCCCGTGCCGTAGCGCTTTTCGACGTTTTCAAATCGGATGAAGCTCATTTTGTCACCTCGGTGTGAAATGTGAGAATGGTGAAT
>CAMEMX010000140.1 GCA_945927915.1 uncultured Clostridia bacterium | reverse complement strand
AAGGAGCCTTACGGATGCGGCGTACCCCTTGCGGGTGCGTGCCCTACGATCCGTCTATCATACCTTCGCCGTAGGGCGCGACCACTGGGCGCGCCGGTGCAGGAAGCACCAGATTTGTATACTCACTATTCACTATTCTCTATTCACTGTTCACCATAGTCATTCCCCTTCGTCCAACTGTGAGGTCAATATGGAAAAAATCGACATTGAAAACTTAAATCTCTGGTACGGCGGGTTTCAGGCGCTGAAAGCCATCGACCTGCATCTGCCCGCCAACCGCATCACCGCCTTCATCGGCCCGTCGGGCTGCGGCAAATCGACCCTGCTCAAGACCCTCAACCGCATGAACGACCTCGTCGAGGGCTGCCGCATCGAGGGCAAGGTCCTGCTCGACGGCGAGGACATCTACGGCAGGCTGGACGTCAACCTCCTGCGCAAGCGCGTGGGCATGGTCTTCCAGAAGCCGAACCCCTTCCCGATGAGCATTTACGACAACGTCGCCTACGGCCCGCGCACCCACGGCGTGCGCAGCCGCGTAAAGCTCGACGAGCTCGTCGAGCAGTCGCTGCGTTCGGCGGCGATCTGGGACGAGGTCAAGGACCGGCTGAGATCCTCTGCCCTCGGCCTTTCGGGCGGTCAGCAGCAGCGCCTTTGCATCGCGCGGGCGCTGGCGGTCGGGCCGGAGGTGCTTTTGATGGACGAGCCGACGAGCGCCCTCGACCCGATTTCGACCTCGCGCGTCGAGGAGCTTGCAATGCAGCTGAAAAAGGATTATACTATTGTCATGGTAACGCACAATATGCAGCAGGCGGCGCGTATCTCCGACAAAACTGCCTTTTTCTTGCTGGGCGAAATGGTCGAATTCGGTGCAACGGAGCGGGTGTTCTCCATGCCGAAGGACAAACGCACGGAAGATTATATTACGGGGAGGTTCGGATAATGCGGACGACCTTTGACGAGCAGCTTGCGCTGCTCAACCGCCGGCTGATCGAGATGGGCGCGCTGTGCGAGGACGCGATCGCCGCGTCGATGCGCGCGATGGCCGAGGAGCCGAAGGCGGCGGAAAAAACCAAGAACATCGAATGTGAGATCGACCACGCCGAGCGCGAGATCGAGGCGCTGTGCATGAAGCTGCTGCTGCAGCAGCAGCCCGTCGCGCGCGACCTGCGGGCGATCTCGTCGGCGCTGCGGATGATCTCGGACATGGAGCGCATCGGCGACCAGGCGTCGGACATCGCGGAGATCATGCGTTACATCAACGACGACGACATCGCGGGCGCGACGCACTTAAACGCGATGGCAAAGGCCGCCCGGCGCATGGTGACGAGCAGCGTCGATTCCTTCGTGCGGCGCGACCTCGGCCTTGCGCGGCAGGTGCAGGACGACGACGACGCGGTCGACGCCCTGTTCAACACCGTCCGGCAGGAGCTGGTCGCGCGTATCCGCAAGGAGCCGTCACGCGGCGGCGAATGTCTGGACCTTTTCATGGTTGCAAAATATCTCGAACGCATCGGCGACCACGCCGTCAACGTGGCCGAATGGGTCGAATTTTCGATCACGGGCGTTCATGCGAAAGGATGAGAGCGATGATCTATCTGCTGGAGGACGACAGCGGCATCCGCGAGCTGGTGGCCTACACGCTGACCGGGCAGGTCATGCAGACCGTGGGCTTTGAGCGTCCGTCGGAGCTTCGCGCCGCGCTGGAAAGGGAGCTGCCCGCGCTGGTGATCCTCGACGTCATGCTGCCCGAGGAGGACGGCATCAGCGTCCTGCGCTCGCTGCGCGCCAGCGCCAAAACGGCGAATCTGCCCGTGCTGATGCTCACGGCGAAAAGCACGGAATACGACAAGGTCGTCGGCCTCGACTGCGGCGCGGACGACTATCTGACCAAGCCCTTCGGCATGATGGAGCTGATCGCCCGCGTGCGCGCCCTTTTGCGCAGAGCCGCCCCGCAGCGCGAGACGACCCTGCATTGCGGCGCCGTTTCGCTCGACCCCGTGTGCCACATCGTGACGGTGCAGGGCGCGCAGGTCGAGCTGACGCGCAAGGAATTTGACCTGTTACAGCTCCTGATGTCGTACCCGCAGCAGGTCTTCACCCGCGACAGCCTGCTGTCGAAGGTCTGGGGCTACGAATTTGACGGCGAGAGCCGGACGGTGGACGTCCACATCCGCTCCCTGCGCCAGAAGCTGGGCGCGGCGGCGTCCTGCATCGAGACGGTGCGCGGCGTGGGCTACCGTATGGGAGGCGCGGGATGACAAAACGGATCTTTGCTGCGATCCTGCTCGTCACGGTGACGGTGCTGCTGCTGTCGGCGGCGGCGATCTCGGCCGTGCTCTACGAGGAGTTTGAGGCGCAGCTTTTCACCTCGCTCAAGAGCGAGGCGCACACGATCGCCGTCGCGCTGGAAAGCGGCCTGCGCGCCGAGGACTATCTGCCCGCGCTGAAGCCGGCGCAGGTGTCCGACCTGCGCGTGACGTGGGTCGCGGCGGACGGCATCGTGCTCTACGATTCCGACGCCGACGCGGCGTCGATGGAGAACCACCTCGCCCGCGAGGAGATCGCCGAGGCGCTGCAAAACGGCTACGGCGACAGCACGCGCAACTCCGCGACGATCTCGAAAAAGACGATCTACTACGCCTGCCGCCTGACCGACGGCACGGTGCTGCGCGTCAGCGGTACGCAGGATTCGGTGCTGGGCGTGCTGCTCAATGCGCTGCGTCCGGCGGCGTTCGTGCTGCTGGCGGCGGTGCTGCTGGCGCTGCTGCTGTCCTACCGCGTGTCCAAGCGCGTCGTGCGTCCGCTCAACGCGCTGGATCTGGAAAACCCGCAGAAGGTTGAGACCTATGACGAGCTGACACCGCTTTTGGAAAAAATTTCCACACAAAACCGGCGCATCCACACGCAAATGGAGCAGCTTCGCCGCTCGCAGGAGGAATTTGCCGCCGTCACGGGTCATATGAGCGAGGGACTTCTCCTCATCGACACGAAAATGCGCCTGCTGTTCAGCAATGAATCCGCCCGGCGCCTGCTGCACATCGTGCCGAATGACGGGCAGAGCCTGCTGGAGGTCAACCGCAGCGCGCCCTTCCGCGAGGCCGCGCAGGAGGCTTTACGGGGCAGCCATACGCAGGAGAGCCTGACGCTCGACGGGCGCATCTACCAGCTCGTGGCAAATCCCGCCTACGACGGGCAGACGCTCACGGGCGCGGTGCTGCTTCTGCTCGACGTGACCGAGCGCGCCGACCGCGAGCGCCTGCGCCGCGAATTCACGGCGAACGTGTCGCACGAGCTGCGCACGCCGCTGACGTCGATCTCGGGCTTTGCCGAGCTGATCCGCGAGGGTCTTGCCAAGCCGGAGGATGTGCCGCGCTTTGCCGGGCGCATTTGCAGCGAGGCGCAGCGGCTTCTGACGCTGATCGAGGACATTTTGCGCCTGTCGCAGCTCGACGAGGGCGACGCCGTGGAGGAAAAGACGCCGCAGCGCCTCGACGAGCTGGCTGCTTCGGTCGCGCAACGGCTTGCGCCGGTGGCGCAGCAGCAGGGCATCACGCTCACGGCGGATACCGCGCCGTGCGAAGTCATGGGCGTGCGCCGCATTCTGGAGGAGCTGATCTACAACCTCTGCGACAACGCCGTCAAGTATAACCGCCCGCAGGGCACGGTCAAGGTCACGGCGAAGACCGTGGACGGCTGCCCGACGCTCATCGTCGCGGACACGGGCATCGGCATCGCCAAGGCGGAGCAGGAGCGCGTGTTCGAGCGGTTCTACCGCGTGGATAAGAGCCATTCCAGGGCCATCGGCGGCACGGGTCTGGGCCTGTCGATCGTCAAGCACGCGGCGGCGTTCCACGGCGCGCAGCTCACGCTCGAAAGCGAGCCGGGACAGGGAGCGACCATCACCCTGCGCTTCCCGAAGCCGCAGTGAGCTTACCGCCGCGCCTGCCCCTGCGGAGCGGTCTGCGCCGGGCGGCGCAGGCAGCGGACGATACGAAATAATCCCCAAATTCATACGGACAGCGTTCTGCATTTTTGTGCAGAACGCTGCTTTTTTTACAAAAGCAGCCGACCCACTTGACTTTAATTTACATATATTTTACATTATAAATGGCGCGATAGCGCATATTAAG
>CAMEMX010000139.1 GCA_945927915.1 uncultured Clostridia bacterium | reverse complement strand
CCGGGAAGCCTGTTTTACTGCTGCCGCTTTGCGTCCGGGCGCCCTGCCCGTCAGCGCTTTGTGAGCTTGCAGATGAGCCAGAACAGCAGCGTGCCGCACAGCGCGCCGGAAAAATCGAGCCAGACGTCGGAGAGCTGACCGCTGCGCCCGGCGACGAAAAGCTGCAGCGTCTCGTCGCTCACCGCCGCGAGCAGGCATAGGCCGAGCGGCTTGAAGAGGGTGAAATTCTTCGCGTTGCGGAAGGTTCCCGTCCAGAGCACGCCGAGGAGGGCAAACGCGGAAAAATGCGCCATTTTGCGCACAAGGTGGTTGGTCAGCCACGGGAAAACCGTCCGCAGGACGGACAGAACGCCGAGGCTTTCGCTGTTGCTGACGGCGGCGGGCATGGACGAATGCCAGAAGATCACCGCCAGCCACGCGCACGCCAGCAGCAGCCAGATACGAAATCGTCTTTTTTTCATGCTTCGTTGCTCCCGAAAAGGAAAAATTGCGTACTGCCGGGCGTGCCGCGAAGGACGCCCGGCAGCAGAGCTATATTTTAGCACATTTTGCGGAAAAAAGCAAACCCGTCAGGGCTGCGCCTGCAGGCAGGCGGCGATAAAGCCGGAAAAGAGCGGGTGCGGGTGGTTCGGGCGGGAGTTGAACTCCGGGTGCGCCTGCGTCGCAAGGAAGAACGGATGCTCCGGCAGCTCCAGCATCTCCACGATGCGCCCGTCAGGGGAGGTGCCGCACAGCCGCAGCCCCGCCTGCTCCAGACAGTCGCGGTAGTCGTTGTTGACCTCGTAGCGGTGACGGTGGCGCTCGGAGACGACCTCCTGCGCGTAGAGCGCACGCGCCTTCGAGCCGTCAAGCAGACGGCAGGGGCACGCGCCGAGGCGCAGCGTGCCGCCGAGATTCGTCACGCCCTCCTGCTCCGGCATCAGGTGGATGACGGGGTAGGGCGTCTGCGGGTCAAGCTCCGCGCTGTGCGCGCCGGTCAGACCCGCGACGTTGCGCGCAAATTCGACCAGCGCAAGCTGCATTCCGAGGCACAGGCCGAGGTAGGGCTTGCCCTGCTCGCGGGCGTAGCGGATGGCGTGGAGCATCCCGTCGATGCCGCGTCCGCCGAAGCCGCCGGGCACCAGGATGCCGTCGGCGCCCTGCAGGCGCTGGGCGACGTTCTCCTGCGTCAGCGTCTCGGAATCGACGTAGTCGATCTTCACGCGGGCGTCCTGCCACGCGCCGGCGTGGTAGAGCGCCTCCGCGACGCTCAGGTAGGCGTCGTGCAGGGCGGTGTACTTGCCGACGAGGGCGACGCGCACCTGCTTCGCGGGGTTTTCCCAGCGGCGGCACAGCTCGCGCCAGTCGTCCAGCGCAGGCTCGCGCTGCGGCAGGTGCAGATCGTCCAGAACGACCTCCGCCAGCCGCTCCTGCTCCAGCATCAGCGGCACGCGGTAGAGATAGTCCGCGTCGAGGTTTTCCAGCACATGATCCTCGCGCACGTTGCAAAACAGCGCCAGCTTGCGCCGCAGCTCCCGCGTCAGCGGGTAGTCCGAGCGGCAGACGAGGACGTTCGGGCGCAGGCCGAGCCCCTGCAGCTCGCGGACGGAGCCCTGCGTGGGCTTGGTCTTCATCTCGCCGGAGGCTTTAAGGTAGGGGATGAGCGTGACGAGCAGGATGACGGCATTCTCCTGCCCAACCTCGTTCTGGAACTGGCGGATGGCCTCCAAAAACGGCGCGCTCTCCATGTCGCCGACGGTGCCGCCGACCTCGATAATGGCGATCTTGTCTTCGCCGCGGTAGAAGCGGCGCTTGATCTCGCCCGTGATGTGGGGGATGAACTGGACGGTGCCGCCGCCGTATTCGCCGCGGCGTTCGCGCTCCAACACGGCGCTGTAGATCTTGCCGGCGGTCACGTTCGCGCCGCGTGTGAGGCGCTCGTCGATGAAGCGCTCATAGTGGCCGAGGTCGAGGTCGGTCTCCGCGCCGTCGTCGGTCACGAAGACCTCGCCGTGCTGCAGGGGATTCATCGTGCCGGGGTCGATGTTGAAATAGGGGTCGAATTTCTGCATGGTCACGCCGTAGCCGCGTGCCTTGAGCAGACGGCCGAGCGAAGCGGCGGTGATGCCCTTGCCGAGGCCGGACACCACGCCGCCGAGAACGAAAACATATTTTGTGGGCATAGCTTTTCCTCCGTAATGCAACAAAAAACTTCCCCTTTCCTGTCAAATGACAGGAAAGGGGAGAGAAAGAGAGACTTATTTCGCCTTGGGGCCTGCGGCGGCGATGTGCGCCGGCATATTCGGGTACTTCTTGGCGAAGTTGTCCTCGAAGAGCTTTGCCAGCTTATTGGCCTGTGCGTCGTAGGCGTCCTTGTCCGCCCAGAGGCCGCGTGCGTCGAGCATCTCGTCCGGGACGTTCGGGCAGGAGGTCGGATAGTCGACGTTGAAGACGTCATGATGCTTGAACTCGACGTTGTCGAAGTCGCCGTTGAGGGCGGCGGAGACCATCGCGCGGGTGTAAGCCAGCTTCATGCGCTTTGCGCCGTCGGCAGCGGAGCCGCCGGCCCAGCCGGTGTTGACGAGGTAGACCTTCGCGCCGCTCTCGCGGATGCGCTTGCCGAGCATCTCGGCGTAGACCGACGGATCCATCGGCATGAACGGCTCGCCGAACAGGGTGGAGAAGGTCGGCTGCGGCTCGGTGATGCCGCGCTCGGTGCCCGCGAGCTTGGAGGTGAAGCCGGTGACGAAGTGGTACATCGCGGCGTCCTCATCGAGGCGGGAGATCGGGGGCAGGACGCCGAACGCGTCCGCGGTCAGGAAGATGACGACCTTGGGGATACCGCCGACGCCGGGGATGGCTGCGTTGGAGATGTAGTTGACGGGGTAGCCGACGCGGGTGTTCTCGGTCAGGCTGCCGTCGTCAAAGTCGAACTCGCGGGTCTCGTCGTCCATGACGACGTTCTCGACCAGGGAGCCGAAACGGATGGCGTGGTAGATTTCGGGCTCGTTCTCTTCTTTGAGGTTGATGCACTTGGCGTAGCAGCCGCCCTCGATGTTGAAGATGCCGTCGTCGGCCCAGCCGTGCTCGTCGTCACCGATGAGCTTGCGCTTGGGGTCGGCGGAGAGGGTGGTCTTGCCGGTGCCGGAGAGGCCGAAGAAGACGGCGGTCTCGTGGGTCTCGGGGTCCATGTTGGCCGAGCAGTGCATCGGGAGGATGTTCTCCTTGGTCAGAACGTAGTTCATCGTGGAGAAGACGCTCTTCTTGATCTCACCGGCGTACTGGGAGCCGCAGATGACGATGAGGTGGGCCTCGTAGTCGATCATGATGGCAGCCTCGGAGTTGACGCCGTCAACGGCGGGGTCGCACTTGAAGCCGGGGGCGCAGAGGACGGTGTAGTCCGCTTCGCCGTAGGCGGCAAGCTCTTCCGCGGTCGGGCGGATGAGGAGCTGGTGGATGAAGAGGTTCTGCGAGGCAAGCTCGTTGACGATGCGGAACTTCTTGGTGTGCGCGGGGTCGGCGCCGGCAAAGCCGTCGAAGATGAAGACCTCACGGCCCTGCAGATAAGCGCAGAGCTTGCCCTTGATGGCGTCAAAGCGCTCCTTGGAGATGGGGCGGTTGACCTTGCCCCACGCGATGTCGTCATGGACGGCGGGGGTGTCAACGATGAACTTGTCGTTAGGCGAGCGGCCGGTGTACTTGCCGGTGGTGACGACGAGCGCGCCGGTGTTGCTCAGCTTGCCCTCGCCGCGGCGCAGGGCAGCTTCGGTGAGCTGTGCGGGGCCGAGGTTGCGGTAGACCGCCTTGGGCGCAAGAATGCCCAGCTTTTCGAGGCCGTAAGTTTCCATAGTGTTTCCTCCTGATCAAAATCTGCCGCGTGCGCGGCGAATCGAAAATCTGAATGGTGAAAGCCAATGTCCACCAAATACAATATTATCACACCCGGAATAAAATAGCTATAGGTTTTTGCAAATTTTTTCTGAACAAATCGATATTTTTTGTTTTCCTGCCCGGTCGCACATTTTGTTATGTAGGGCGGACACATGTGTCCGCCGCGTGCAGGAACTGCCGTTTAACTAAGGGCTAAGAACTAAGAGTGAATGACTGTGGTGTGCTTCGCACGATTTTAAATCCGTTCGCGAAAGCGAACACCTCAGTCATTCACCATTCACTCTTAGCCCTTAGCCCGGCGAAGGGCTGCGCGGACGCGTCATAG
>CAMEMX010000138.1 GCA_945927915.1 uncultured Clostridia bacterium | reverse complement strand
AAACGCAGCCTGTACCCACGGAAACGCAGCCTGTGCCGACCCAGACGGAGCCTGCGCCGACAGAACCGCCGGAGACACAGCCGACCGTGGCGACCTATCCCTTGGGCGACGGTTCTCTTGAGATCACGGTCTATAACAGTTCCCCCAACCCGGACGACAACTGGAACGACCATGTGCTGTATCAGGCGACCGTGCCGGAAGCGGAGTTTTCGGAGCTGGCGCTCCCGGCCTATATACCGCATGAGAATTACAACTTCCTCGGATTTGTGCTCAACGGCAGCGGAAATTACTACCTTCTGACGGACACGCTCCGCATGGAGGACGTCCAACTTGTCGCGCCGGATGAAAACGGCGTCCGCCATGTGAATATCCACGCGGCGTGGGAATTTGACGGTGGCGGCGACCCCTGGATCCCGCTCATTCTCGACCCGAATGACGGTGATCCGGCGGAGGAATACGACGCCACCAGCCCCCTGGCCTCTGCCGGTACGGTTTGGCCATGCGCCTTCCCGGTACCGGTAAGGGACGGTTATGTCTTTGCCGGATGGTATGCGACGCCGGAATGCACGGGCGAGCCGGTGCAAAGGATCCCGGCGCACGATTTCTTCCCCGAAACCGAAAATGACCGTGACTGGAGAAACCCGATCCCCCTCACGCTCTATGCCCGCTGGCTCCCGGAAGCATAATAAGATCCGGCTGACGCGATGTCAGCCGGATCTCTTATTTCTCATTTTGCGGCGGCGAAGCCCTTTTCAAGATCTGCAAGGATGTCGTCGATGTGCTCCGTGCCGACCGACAGGCGGATGGTATTCGGTCGGATGCCCTGGTCGAGCAGCTCCTCCTCGGAAAGCTGTGAGTGCGTGGTCGTCGCCGGATGGATGACGAGCGATTTCACATCCGCAACGTTCGCCAGCAGGGAGAAGATCTCCAGCGCGTCGATGAACTTATGCGCCGCAGCCTGTCCGCCTTTGATCTCAAAGGTGAAGATGGACGCGCCGCCGTTCGGGAAATATTTCTCATACAGCGCGTGGTCAGGATGCTCCGGCAGGCTGGGATGGTTCACCTTCTCCACCTGCGGGTGGCTTGCGAGGAACTGCACGACCTTCTTTGTGTTTTCCGCGTGGCGTTCCAGGCGCAGCGAGAGCGTCTCGACCCCCTGCAGGAGCAGGAACGCCGAGATCGGCGCAATGCACGCGCCCGTATCGCGCAGCAGGACCGCGCGGATGTAGGTGACGAATGCGGCAGAGCCGGCAGCGTCAACAAAGCTGACGCCGTGATAGCTCGGATTCGGCTCGGCGATCGCGGGGTATTTCCCGCTCGCCTTCCAGTCAAAGCGACCGGAATCGACGATGATGCCGCCCAGCGTTGTGCCGTGGCCGCCGATGAACTTCGTAGCCGAGTGGACAACGACGTCCGCGCCGTACTCGATCGGGCGGATCAGATAGGGCGTGCCAAAGGTGTTGTCGATCACCAGCGGCAGACCGTGGCTGTGGGCGATCTGCGCAATGGCCTCAATGTCGGGGATGTCGCTGTTGGGATTGCCCAGCGTTTCCAGATACACAGCCTTCGTGTTGGGCCGGATCGCCGCCTCAACCTGCGCAAGATCGTGCGCGTCAACAAAGGTCGTGGTGATACCGTAGCGCGGCAGCGTGTGCGACAGTAGGTTATAGCTGCCGCCGTAGATGGTCTTCTGCGCGACGATGTGGTCGCCCTCCTGTGCCAGCGCCTCGATGGCGTAGGTGATAGCCGCTGCGCCGGAAGCAAGTGCCAGAGCCGCGACGCCGCCTTCCAGCGCGGCGATGCGCTTTTCGAGCACGTCCTGCGTGGAATTCGTGAGGCGGCCGTAGATGTTGCCCGGGTCGGTAAGACCGAAGCGAGCCGCGGCCTGCGCGCAGTCGCGGAAGACATAGGAGGTCGTCTGATAGATCGGCACGGCGCGTGCGCCGGTTGCGGAATCGGGCTGCTCCTGCCCAACGTGAAGCTGAAGTGTTTCAAATTTATAGTTGCTCATAATGCTACCTCTTTCGGGATTTTTAACAGACGGATCGCTTTCTTTCTTCGTTTCTCCCGCCCTGTGTACGGCCCGCGGCATCCGTCTGCGCAGCGCTCACACCATGAAAGGAGAGGCAGCGCGCACGGCCATCGCAACAGTTCGGGAGCAAGGCATTCGTCCGCAGCGGAAATTGCTTCTGAGCAACCGCATCAGCAGTCTGTTCATTCCTCGCCCCTCTTTCCTATCATCATACTTTGTTTGTGGGTATTATAGCGGTACTTTCGCCGCTTGTCAACTGTTTTTTGAAGTTTTTTCCGTTTGGGGCGGCAGGAAAGCCGCCCTAAACGGGCTGCGTTGTCAATCAGTCCGCGAACAGTGGCGTTGACAGATAGCGGTCACCGGTGTCCGGCAGCAGGGCGACAATGGTCTTTCCCTGGTTTTCCGGGCGCTTTGCGAGCTGGAGCGCAGCCCAGACCGCCGCGCCGGAGGAGATGCCTACCAGCACGCCTTCGCGCTGACCGATGCGCTTACCGGTGGCAAAAGCGTCCTCGTTCTCAACGGCGATCACCTCGTCGTACACGCCGGTATTGAGGACCTTGGGGACAAAGCCCGCGCCGATGCCCTGGATCTTGTGCGCGCCGGGCGTGCCTTTGCTCAGAACCGGCGAGCCCGCGGGCTCCACCGCCACGACCTTGACCGCCGGGTTCTGGCTCTTGAGGTATTCGCCAACGCCGGTCACGGTGCCGCCCGTGCCGACACCCGCGACGAAAATGTCCACCTTGCCGTCCGTATCCTCCCAAATCTCCGGGCCGGTGGTCGCTCTGTGGACAGCGGGGTTGGCAGGGTTGACGAATTGCCCGGGAATAAAGCTGTTCGGCAGCTCCTTTGCCAGCTCCTCCGCCTTGGCGATGGCGCCCTTCATGCCCTTTGCGCCCTCGGTCAAAACCAGCTCCGCGCCATAGGCCTTCATGAGCTGACGGCGTTCGACGCTCATGGTCTCGGGCATTACGATGATGATACGGTAACCTCTCGCCGCTGCGACCGAGGCAAGGCCGATGCCCGTGTTGCCCGAGGTCGGTTCAATGATAACGGAACCGGGCTTCAGCGCGCCGCTCGCCTCGGCCTCGTCGATCATCGCCTTGGCGATGCGGTCCTTGACCGAGCCTGCGGGGTTGAAGTATTCCAGCTTCGCCAGAACACGCGCCTGCAGCGCCTCTTCCCTCTCCAGATGCGTCAGCTCAAGAAGCGGGGTCTTGCCGATCAGTTGATCTGCGGATGTGTAAATATGGCTCATAATCATTTCCTCCTGTTATTTCCCTGTATTGTGGAAAAGCCGGCGAAGGCTGTAACCGGCTTATTGTCTTCGTCAACCAATCTTTCAAGTAGGTTAGTATGATTATAGCGCCGGCATTCCGAAATGTCAATAAAAATTTTTCTTGATTTTCCCATTAACCTCGTTGTATAATGGGTTATACATAAAGGAGGCTACCGAAATGCTGATTTCCACCAAAGGACGCTATTCCCTGCGGGTCATGATCGACCTTGCGGAGCATCAGGCCGACGGGTATATCCCGCTGCGGACGATCGCCGAGCGGCAGGACGTATCGGAAAAGTATCTTGAAAGTATCGTCAAGCTCCTTGTCAGGACGAATTTCCTGACCGGTCTGCGCGGCAAGGGCGGAGGCTACCAGCTCACGCGTACACCGGAGCAATACACCGTTGGCAGCATCCTGCGCCTGACGGAGGATTCGTTGGCGCCCGTGTCCTGTCTTGAACCGGGCGCGGTCTCATGCCCCCGTGCGGCGGAGTGCCGCACGCTCTCCCTCTGGCAGGGACTTGATAAATGTATCAACGAATACCTCGACGGCTTCACCCTTGCCGACCTGATGCGCAGCAGCGATGCGGGAAATGATTATGTGATCTGACTGCAAAACAGTCTCATGCGGAAGCCACTTGCGCCGGTTGAAGTATTCGGCCTCCCGTCGTGCCGAAGGCACACTTCATGCGCGCAGTGCGCTATACCGCAAACCAACTTCACGCTCCGCGTAAGCGGAGCACCTCGTCCGAAAAAAGCCACACTTGTCCAGTAGACAAATGTGGCTTTTTCGTGTCAATGGGGTACGAAAGAGATGGATTTGCGTTTGTGACGAACGGACTCGAACCGCAGCGGGCGTTTGAGTGAAATATCTCGCTTGCGCTCGTTGTGAAATGTTTGCCATACGGCAAATGTGCAATATTCCGGCTGTCGCAGTAATGAAAAT
>CAMEMX010000137.1 GCA_945927915.1 uncultured Clostridia bacterium | reverse complement strand
TCGTCAACGGCCTGACCGCCGGCTCCGTCAAGGGCTGACGCCTTCCGCCGCCCGGCGCAGGAATTGGCGATTCCGACTGGATTGCCACGACCAGTGTGCGCACTGGTCTCGCAATGACACAGCAAGTGCCCCTTTTTGTCATTGCGAGGAGCGAAGCGACGTGGCAATCTTGTGCAGGCACTTTTTCCAAAATACAATTCTATGGAGCGACCTATGAAACGATCTATCTCCCTTCTCCTTCTGCTCGCGATCCTCGCGGCGCTGCTGGCCGCCTGCGGGCAGACCGAAGCCCCCGCCGAGACGCAGCCTCCCGAAAACATCCCCGACGACAACTGCCGCAACTGGTACGAGATCTTCGTCTATTCCTTCGCGGATTCCGACGGCGACCGCATCGGCGACCTGCGCGGCGCGACGGAAAAGCTGGATTACGTCCGCGACATGGGCTTCACCGGCATCTGGCTGATGCCGATCATGCCCTCGCCGTCGTACCACAAGTACGACGTGACGGACTATTACGCCATCGACCCGGCCTACGGCACGCTGGAGGATTTTCAGGCGTTTCTGGACAAGGCGCACTCCCTCGGCATCAAGGTCATCTTAGACCTCGTCGTGAACCACACCTCCAACCAGCACCCGTGGTTCCAGGACGCCAAGACCGGCGAGGACGCACAGTACCGCGACTATTACAACTTCCAATCCGAATCCGCCTCCGGCTATCAGCAGATCGGCAGCGGCTATTATGAGTGCCGCTTCGTCTCCACCATGCCCGACCTGAACCTCGATTCTCCCGCCGTGCGCGACGAGATCGTGAACATCATGGCCTTCTGGCTGGATATGGGTGTCGACGGCTTCCGCTTGGATGCCGTGACGAGCTACTACACCGGCCAAAACGCCAAAAACATCGAGTTCCTCTCGTGGCTGAACGGCGAGGCCAAGCGCATCAAGCCGGATTGCTACATCATCGGCGAGTGCTGGTCGGACGAATCGACCATCGTCAACTACTACACCAGCGGCATCGACAGCTTCTTCTGCTTCCCGCTCTCGACGGGCAGCGGCAAGGGCGCGCTGGCGACCATTCTCGACGAGGAGGCGACCGGCCGCGGCGCGAGCTACGGCGAGCTGACCATGCACCTGGAGGAGCGCTTCGGCACGGACGTGCTGATGGCGCCCTTCCTCGACAACCATGACACCGACCGCATCGCAAGCGTCGTCGGCATCTACAGCTTAGAGCGCCTCAAAATCGCCTACGGTATGCTTGCGATGATGCGCGGCGGCAGCTATGTCTACTACGGCGGCGAGACGGGCATGATCGGCACCGGCCCTGACCCGAATAAGCGCATCGGCATGCTGTGGACGACGCTGTCCGAGACGACCTCCTGCCCGCCGGGCACGACCGAGGCGAAATACCCGCTCGAAAGCGTGGAAAAGCAGCAGGCGGACGAGAATTCCCTGCTCCATTACGTCCGCGAGGCCATGCGCCTGCGCAACACCTATCCCGCTATCGCGCGCGGCACGACGGAGCTGATCCCCACGCAGGATGCCGACCTTTGCCTCCTGCGCCGCTCGTGGCAGGATGAGAGCATCGTCATCGTCCTGAACCTCTCCGCGGAGAAGAAGACCGTCGCCGTCGAGGCGCAGACGCTTCTGGCCTGCCTCGACGCCAACACGGCTCACGGCATCGGCGCGGCGCTGGACGGCGGCACCCTGACGCTCGACCCGTGGGGCATCGCCATTTTGCAATAGTTCATACATGAGAAACGCCCCGGACGGAAAGCCGTCCGGGGCGATCGTTTTTTGCCTGTGCGCGGAGAAAAAACGCAGAAAACCTAAAAAAAGACACATCCTCCTATAATGAGATACCTTGACAGGCGAGGTATGGCGTGATATACTAAGGCCACAAAGGAGGTGCTCGCCTTGTCCATTACCGCTGACCTGATCCGCGGTCATACCGAAACCATCATTCTTGCGCAGCTCATGCGCGGCGACACCTATGGCTACGAGATCAACAAGACCGTACGCCGGATCTCGGATTCGCGCTATGAGCTGAAGGAGGCAACGCTTTACAGCGCCTTCCGCCGCCTGGAGGACACCGGCCAGATCGAGTCCTACTGGGGCGGGGAGGCCACCGGCGCCCGCCGCCGCTACTACCGCATCACGCCGCTCGGGCGGCAGACCTACGCCCAGCAGATCGAGCTCTGGGAAGAGGCAAAAAGTATCATTGACAAACTCATCGAAACGGAGGCTTGACCATGCGACAGAAACTCATCGACACCATTGACGCGCACTTTGCCGGTGCGCCGCGCACGGCGCAGGTGCAGGAGCTGCATGATGAAATTTTACAGAACACTTTAGACCGCTTTGACGAGGAGCTGGCGGCGGGGAAGACCGAATCGGAGGCGTTTGACGCGGCGCTTGCCGCCGTCGGCGACATCGACGAGCTGCTGCGGCCGCTCTGCCCGGTGCAGAAGACCTTCCCTGCGCAGCGCGCCGTCGCCATCGCGCTTTACATCCTGTGCGTGATCCCAGTCATCGTGGGCGACGCCCTCGGCGGCTTCGGCGATACGATCGGCGTCTGTCTGATGTTCGTCATCGCCGCCGCCGCGACCACGCTGATCGTCTGGCCGCAGAAGCACAGAGCGACGCGTGAGCGTAAGCTGCGTGCCTTCGGCATCGGCCTGTACGTCCTGTGCGTCACGCCGCCCATCTTCTTTGACGATGTCGTCGGCGGCAACGCGGGCGACGCCCTCGGCGTGAGCCTGATGTTCGTCATCGTTGCCCTCGCTACCGTCCTTGTTATCCTGTCCGCCCGGCGCAACGCGAACGAGGCGCCCACCGAGGTGCCTGCCGGGACGCAATGCGCGCCCTGCGCCGCGCAGAAGCAGCCCGTCTCCGCCGCGCAGCGCATCGCCACCGTCATCTACTGGCTCGCCGTGGTCTTCGCGTTTTTCGCCATCGGCAATTTCGTGAGCTGGTTCTATGCGTGGGTGATCTTCCCTGCTGCGGGCGGCCTTGCCGACGTCATCTCCGGCATCCTCCGGCTGACGAAGGGAGAGCGCGGGATGCAGCGCATCCTGAGCGGCATCGTGTGGATCCTCGCCTCGGTCGCTTACCTGAAGCTCACCCTTGCCACCGGGAAATGGCCTGTCACATGGCTGGTCTTCCCGATCGCCGGCGCCGTGAGCGGCGTGCTGTCGGGCATCTTCGATCTTGTGAAAGGAAGTAACACATTATGACAAAAGGCGTTATTAAGATCATCCTGTGCTCTTTTTTGGCACTTGTTCTGGTTGCGGGGCTGGTTTTCGCGCTGGTCTATGACGGCGACCTGCCCTTCCTCAGCTTCGGCGGCACGAGCTATGCCGAGCCGGAGACCTATACCGTCGGCGGCGGCAGCGTCACGGGCGATGTGACGCGCATCGAGATCAACTGGGCTGCCGGCTCCGTGGAGATCCGTCCCTACGACGGCGATGAGATCGTCCTGAAGGAGACGGGCGCGTCCAATGAGGACGAGCAGCTCCGCTACCGCCTGCGTGACGGCACGCTGACCATCCAGTACCGCAAGAGCGGCCATTGGGGCAGCCTCACGTCGAACAAGCACCTTGAGGTGCTGATCCCGCAGGCGCTGGCGGATACGCTGCGGATGCTGGATGTTGACACGGCCTCGGCGGAGCTGCGGGTGCAGTCGCTCACGGCTGAGGTGCTGAACGTCGATACCGCCTCCGGCGGCGTCCGCGCGACGGAATGCGCCTTCGACACCGTGGAGGTCGACGCAGCCAGCGGCGACTGCACGCTGGAAAACTGCACCGTCGGGTCGTTCGAGATGGACGCCGCCTCCGGACGCGCCGTCCTTTCGGGCAGCGTGGACTCGGTCGATTTCGACAGCGCCTCCGGCGACCTGCGCATCACGTCGAGCGTCGCACCGCGCCGCATCGAGGTCAGCACCGCCAGCGGCAGAACCGAGCTGACCATTCCCGCCGACGCGGAATTCACCGCCGAGCTGGACGCCGCCTCCGGCGACCTGCGGGTCGAGGGCTTCCTGGGTGCCAGCGGCAAGGATGTGTTCGTCTGCGGCAGTGGCACCAACCGCTACAGCTTCGACAGCGCCAGCGGCGACGTCATCATCCGCGCAAAATAATCAAAAAGACGCAGCCGGTTGCGGCTGCGTCTTTCAGTCTGTCGAAAAAGTCCAGCTTATGCTGGGCTTTTTCGACAGACTGAGGCAGTGCATTATGCAATGCACTGCCAGAGCCAATAGATGATCCCGTAGATGAC
>CAMEMX010000136.1 GCA_945927915.1 uncultured Clostridia bacterium | reverse complement strand
AACCGTCCGCCGTAGGTGGCAGCACCCCGGCGCAGAAGCGCCGGGAATATTGTAGCATTCTGTCACGAAAAATACAATATCCAGAACCAGCCGCCGGGGCTCCGGCGGCTGGTTCTGTTATTTCTGCTTGTAATAGAGCATACAGTGGCAATAGCCCTCGAAGCTCTCGTCCGCGATCTGCTCGCGGAACTCCCTGCACATACACTTGTTGTCCTCACTGCGTTCGCGGCGGCAAGGGCAGTAGCCGCCCGTCTGCTTCAGACCCTCTTTGACCGTGCGGACAAGCTCGGCGTCCGGATTGAGCGTGATCTTCATGGCGTTCTCCTTGTTTCTTAATATGTCAGCCCCTTCGGATAGAAGAAGCGGATGGCGTTCGGCACGACCTCGAAAGCCGCCTCCTTGCGCAGCAGCAGCTCGCCGTCGAGGTTGATCTCGCTCTTTTCGTCGCAGCGCACGACGATGCGCTTGCAGCGGAAGTGGCGGATCAGGTCCGGAAGCTCGGCGTAAAGGCCCTTTTTGTATTTACCGATGACGTTGGCGACGGTCGCGCGGGAGACGTCCTTGACCAAAAGCACGTCGAGCAGGCCGTCGTCCGGCTGCGCCTCCGGCACGGGGTTGAAGCCGCCGCCGTACCAGCGGCCGTTTGCGATGCAGATGAGCGTCCGGCGGCCGTCATAGAGCTCGCCGTCGATCTCGACGGAGTAGTTGCGGTGCACGCCCTTGATGAGGTTCACGCCCGTCGAGAGGATGTAGGCGCCGGAGCCGCTGACGAGCGGCAGGCGCTTATATTTGCCGATCGACGTGCCGATGCGGGCGTCGAGGCCGATGGAGCAGATGTTCAGCGCGTACTGGTCATGTCCGCAGCGGATCAGGTCAAAGCTCGCCACGTCGCCGTCGAGCAGACGGTTCAGGTCCCGGAACGCGGTCGGGTCGGAGAAAATGCGGATAAAGTCGTTGCCGGAGCCGCCCGGAAAATGCGTGACCGCGGCGTTGCGGTAGCCGACGGCGCCGTTGACAACCTCGTTGAGCGTGCCGTCGCCGCCGCAGGCGTAGATGCGCACGGGGTCGCCCGTCGCGGCAGCCGCCTGCGCGATGCGCGTGCAGTCGCCGGCGCAGCGCGAGACCAGGATCTCGTAGGCGAGGCAGCGCCTGTCGCACGTCTCGCGGATCTTTTGCGTGAATTCGCCCGTGTGGTCATATTTGCCCGCCGCGGGGTTGATGATAAACAGATGCTTCATCCCGCCGTCCCCCTGAATGTCAGAAATACATATAAACGTTACATTGCAATCTGCCGTTGTAGAGCTTGCGCTTTTTGGTTGCCTGCTTCCCGAAATAGTGCTCAAACTCGGCCTCGGACGAGATGATGTATTTTTTCCATCCGTCCGCGAATTTCAGGTGCCGCCCGAAGGCGCGCACGAGCTGCTGCGCCGCGCGCTGCTCGAGCATCCGCTCGCCGTAGGGCGGATTGCACACCAGCACGCCGCTGTCGCAGGGCAGGCTCATCTTCGTCGCGTCGGCCTCGCGGAAGTCGATATACTTCGCCACGCCGGCCTTTTTGGCGTTGGCGATGGCGATGGAGAGCGAATTGGGGTCGATGTCCGTGCCGAGGATGCGGTATTCGCCGCGAAACTCCATGTCCTTCGCCTCCTGCCGCGCCTGCGTCCAGACCTCCTGCGGGACGCACGCCCACTTCTGCGCGGCAAACTCGCGGTTCAGGCCCGGCGCGCGGTTGAGCGCGGCGAGGGCAGCCTCGATGACGATGGTGCCCGAACCGCAGAAGGGGTCCCAGAAGAAGTCCCTGCCGCGGTAGCGCGAGAGGTTGACGAGGGCTGCCGCCATCGTCTCGTGCAGCGGCGCCTCGTTGCCCACGGCGCGGTAGCCGCGCTTGTGCAGGCTGACGCCGGAGGTGTCGAGGAAGACCTCGCAGACATCCTTCATGATCGAGAAGCGGAGCTGGTACGTCTCGCCCGTCTCGGGCAGCCACGTCAGGCCGTATTTCGCGCCGAGGCGGTCGACGGCGGCCTTTTTTGCGATGGCCTGACAGTCCGGCACGCTGTGAAGCTGCGAATCGAGGCTGTAGCCCTTGACCGGGATCGCGCCCTCCTTCGGGACAAAGCGCTCGAGCGGGATGGCCTTCACGCCCTGGTACAGCTCCTCAAAGCTCCGCGCGGGAAACCGCGCCAAAAGGAGCATCACCCGCTCGCCCATGCGCAGCCGGACGTTCGCCCGCGCCATATCGGCAAAATCGCCGTCAAAGAACACGCGGCGATCCTCCACGCGGACATTTTCCAGCTTCATACGGCGCAGCTCGTCGCCCACCAGTCCCTCCAGCCCGAACAGGCACGGGACTGCCATTGTCAGTTTTTCCATAGATCCCCCAATGCTCGCACGAAATGCGGGGCAGGGGCACACCCCCACCATACAGTTGATAGAGTTATTATACCGAATCCGGCGCGGCATTGCAATGCCAAATGCAGGGTTTTGACAAAAAATGCAAAATGCCGCCGCGCCGAAATCTATTGACTTTCCCGCCAGTTGTGCTAAACTAAGGACAGAAGGAGGTGGTCGCCATGCCACAAATGGAATGGGTCTGGCTGTGCGCCCTCATCATCTTCGCCATTTTGGAGGCCGCCACGAGCACGCTTGTCTCTCTGTGGTTCATCGGCGGCTCCCTGGCGGCGATGATCGCCGCGCTGTGCGGCGCAGGCGTTTGGCTGCAGCTTCTGCTGTTTTTCGCCGTTTCCGCGGTTTTGCTGGTCGCGCTGCGTCCGCTGGCGAAAAAATACCTGGTCCCGCGCACACAGCAGACGAATGCCCGCAGCAACATCGGCAAGCACGCCGTCGTCACCGAGCGCATCGACACGCTCAGCGGCAAGGGCGCGGTCAAGATCGGCGGCGTCGAATGGTCGGCCCGCACGCCGGGTGAAGCGCCCATCGAAGCTGGCGCGGTCGTGCGCGTCACGGACATCGTCGGCGCAAAGGTCTGCGTCGTACCCGTCACAAAAGAGGAGGAAAAAGCATGAGCGAATTCTGGGCAAACTATTCCACGGTCATTTTGATCGCCGCAGCCGTCATCATCCTGTTCATTATCATTATTAAAAACATCTCGGTCGTCCAGCAGTCCCGCGCCTACGTCATCGAGCGTCTCGGCGCGTTCTCGGCGGTCTGGGAGGTCGGCATCCACTTCAAGCTCCCCTTCATCGAGCGCATCGCCCGCCGCGTGAGCCTGAAGGAGCAGGTGCTCGACTATCCGCCCCAGCCCGTCATCACGAAGGATAACGTCACCATGCAGATCGACACGGTCGTCTATTTCCAGATCACCGACCCGAAGCTCTACACCTACGGTGTCGAGCAGCCGATGATCGCGATGGAGACGCTGACCGCCACCACCCTGCGTAACATCATCGGCGACCTGGAGCTCGACCAGACCCTCACCAGCCGCGACGTCATCAACACCAAGATGCGCGCCATTCTGGACGAGGCGACCGACCCGTGGGGCATCAAGGTCACGCGTGTCGAGCTGAAGAACATCCTGCCGCCGCAGGACATCCAGAACTCGATGGAAAAGCAGATGAAGGCCGAGCGCGACCGCCGTCAGGCGATTTTGCAGGCCGAGGGCACCAAGCACTCGCAGATCCTCGTTGCCGAGGGCGAAAAGGAATCCGCCATCCTCCGCGCCGACGCGGAAAAGCAGTCCGCCATCCTGCGCGCGCAGGGCCAGGCCGAGGCCATTCTCGCCGTGCAGAAGGCGACGGCGGAGGCGCTGCGGCTTCTGAACGAAGCCTGCCCGAACGATCAGGTCATCAAGCTCAAGGCGCTTGAGGCGATGCAGAAGGTCGCTGACGGCAAGGCGACGAAGATCATCATCCCGTCCGACCTGCAGGGCCTTGCCGGTCTTGCCAACGGGCTGATCGAATCCGTGAAGGAGCCGAAGCAATGAGACCGCGCGGCGAAACGCAGATGTGGCGCAGGCTGCTGATGCTGACGGGGCTGATGCTCGCCATCGCGGCAGTTCTTGCAGCGATCCTGCTCATCTTCGCGCCGGAATATCTCTCGCTGATGTTCTAATACTAAAAACCGATTAAAATATACATTTCAATCGGTTTTCAACGCCGTACCGGCGTTGCATTTTCGCGATGAAAAGGTAAGCATCGCGAAAATACGTCTTGTGCCAATCACGATATTCCATTGAAATGTGCTTTGCGCATTTCAATTGGTGATTGGTATAAGAAGAACCAACGGCCATAGGACATGACGCTCCGTCGTGCCCTATGGCCGTTTCACGCACCCGCTCCGCAGGGGCGGAGCTTATCCGCCCGCGT
>CAMEMX010000135.1 GCA_945927915.1 uncultured Clostridia bacterium | reverse complement strand
TCTATGGACTTTTTGCGCGGGATTTGGTATGATATAAAGTACGAAACACGAAAAGGAGCTTCCCATGGAAAAGCTGATCGACAAATTATCCGCCGCGGTGTCCGCCGCGTTTGCCGCCGCCGGCTATGACCCCGCCTGCGGCAAGGTCACGGTGTCCAATCGCCCCGACCTGTGCGAATTCCAATGCAACGGCGCAATGCCCGCCGCCAAATCCGCCCACAAGGCGCCCATCCTGATCGCCAACGACGTCGTCGCGCAGCTCGGCGGCTGCGAATTCTTCGCCTCGGCGGAGGCCGTCGCGCCCGGCTTCATCAACCTGCGCGTCGCGCCCGGCGCCCTCGCCGCCCATCTGGAGGATATGCGCCTGTCCGACCGTCCCGGCGTCGCCGGAACGCACACGCCGCGCACCGTCGTGCTCGACTACGGCGGGCCGAACGTCGCCAAGCCCCTGCACATCGGCCACCTCCGCTCGGCCATCATCGGCGAGAGCATCAAGCGCATCTACCGCTACTTCGGTGACACCGTCATCGGCGACATCCACCTCGGCGACTGGGGCCTGCAAATGGGCCTCATCATCGCGGAGCTGCGCGAGCGCAGGCCCGACCTGCCCTATTTTGACGACGATTTCGCGGGCGACTACCCCGCCGAGGCGCCGTTCACGATCTCCGAGCTGGAGGAGATCTACCCGACCGCCAGCGCCAAGAGCAAGGTCGACGAGGCCTTTGCGAAGAAGGCGCACGAGGCGACCTACTTCCTGCAGAACCACAAGCGCGGCTATTACGCCCTGTGGGAGCACATCATGCGCGTGTCGGTTGCCGACCTCAAGCGCAATTATGAAAACTTAAACGTCAGCTTCGACGTCTGGAAGGGCGAAAGCGACGCCGAGCCGTATATCCCGCCGATGCTCGAAAAGTTAGAGGCGCAGGGCGCCCTGGTCGAGAGCGAGGGCGCGAAGGTCATCCCCGTCGCCGCCGAAGGCGACAAGAAGGAGATCCCGCCGTGCATCCTCGTCAAGTCCGACGGCGCGACGCTTTACGCGACGACCGACCTCGCCACCATCGTCCAGCGCATGGAAGACTACCACCCCGACAAGCTGCTGTACCTGACGGACAAGCGCCAGAGCCTGCATTTTGAGCAGGTGTTCCGCGCCGCGCGCAAGACCGGAATCGTCCCGGAGGCGACCGAGCTGCAGCACATCGGCTTCGGCACGATGAACGGCAAGGACGGCAAGCCCTTCAAGACCCGCAGCGGCGGCGTCATGCGCTTAGAGACCCTGATCGCGGACATCACGAGCTACGTCGAGCAGAAGATCCTCGAAAATCAGACCCTCAGCCCCGCCGAGGCCGCCGAGACCGCCAAGGTCATCGCCGTCGCCGCGCTCAAGTACGGCGACCTGTCCAACCTTGCGACGAAGGATTATATCTTCGATCTGGAGCGTTTTTCCGCCTTCGAGGGCAACACCGGGCCGTATCTGCTGTATACCATCGTGCGCATCAAGTCGATCCTGCACCGCTGGGGCGGCGATTGGCAGGCGCTCAGCCTGCGTCCGGCGGACAGCGACAGCGCCAAGCAGCTCCAGCTTGCGCTGGCGGATATGCCCGACCAGCTCGGCATGGCCTACCGCGACTCCGCGCCGAACGCCGTCTGCGCCTACGCTTATGCCCTGGCGGGTGCGGTGAACAAGTTCTACCACGAGACGCACATTCTCACCGAGGAGGACAGGGAAAAGCAGTCCGGTTACATTGCATTGATCGCCTTTGCCAAGCGCGCATTGGAGACGTGCATCGACCTGCTCGGCTTCTCCGCCCCGGAGAGAATGTAATACGGGAATAAGAAGCGCCGATTTTTCATCGGCGCTTCAAAAGCAGCGGAGAGCGCCCAACCGGGCGCTCTCCGTGTTATTTGTTCTGTGCCGCGACCGTGGCGCGGATCGTCCCGAGCATATACAGGCTGCCGAACGCCAGCACGGCTTCGTTCTGCGCCGTCTGGGCGATGGCGGTCCGCACGCCGTCTTCGACCGTTTCGCAGGCCGTCACCGGCTTGCCGAACTGAGCGAGCATTTTCGCAAGCTCCGGCGCGGGCAGGGCGCGGGGATTGTCCGGCGTGACCGTCACGAACCGCGCGATATACGGCGCGACCAGGCGGTACATATCCAGATAATCCTTGTCCGCCATCACGCCCGTCAGCGCCGTCAGCGGCCGGTCGGACAGATAGTCCTGAATGTTCTTCGCCAGCGCGGCCATGCACTGCGGGTTATGCCCGCCGTCGGCGATGAACACGGGGTCTTTCGACAGCAGCTCGAAGCGGCCCGGCCACGAGACCGTGCGCAGACCCGCGCGGAGCTGCTCCTCGGAAATGTTCCAGCCCTTCGCCGTCAGCGCGTCGACCGTCGCCAGCACGACCGCCGCGTTTTTGAGCTGGTGCTCGCCCAGCAGCGGCAGCTCGAGGTTTTTCCGCTCGCCGCAGTCAAAGACCTGCCCGGCGAAGCTGCATTCGCGCAGGCGGAGGCCGTCAAAATCCGCGCGGTGCAGGCGGGTGCCCGTTTCGGCGCAGCGTTGCTCGAACACGCGCTCGACGCCCGGCGTGCCGCGGTAGATCACGGCGTCGCCGCCCTTGATGATGCCCGCCTTGGCGGCGGCGATCTTCTCCAGGGTATCGCCCAGCACCTCCGTATGATCCAGCCCGATGTTGCAGATCACGGACGCCTCCGGCACCGGGATCACGTTGGTCGAGTCCAGTTCCCCGCCCAGACCGACCTCCAATGACACGATGTCGCAGCCGTGCCGCGCAAAATACTCCATGGCGATGACCGTCACCAGCTCGAATTCGGTCGGATGGTCCTGCATCGCCTCGGCGTGCGGACGGACGAATTCGGTGATCTCGGCAAGCTCGCCGTCGGAGATCATTTCGCCGTTCACCTGCATCCGTTCATTGAAGCAGGTGATGTAGGGCGAGGTGTAAAGCCCCGTGCAATAGCCCGCGGCGCGGAGGATCGAGGCGAGCATCGCCGCCGTCGAGCCCTTGCCGTTCGTCCCCGCGATGTGGACGAATTTCAGCCGGTTCTGCGGATTGCCGATGCGCCGGAGCAGCTCCCGCGTCCGGGACAGGCCGGGGATCGAGCCTTTCCAGCTCACGGAGTGGATATAGGACAGTGCTTCATTTAAGGTCATGCTCTCGCCTTCTTCGTTGGGATAAAATTCGCACGCTTCAGCGCGGCGACGACCGGCAGCGCGACAAGCGCCATCAGCAGGGACGAGACGATGCCGGAGGCGATGCGGATCCAGAACACGCCGAAGATCATGTGGTACTCATAATAGTGGTAGATTTTCGCGTCGACATAGAACACCAGCGTGTTCAGCGTCGAGACGATGATGCCCGAAAGGATGCAGAAAATGAAATAGACGTACGGGCGCTTGGTCTGCAAAATGGAATCGACGGACATATGCTTGCGCAGCAGGACGGCGCACAGGCCGATGAACAGGCCGCGGATGGCGGGCGGCAGGATCCAGAGCATGGTCGTCGCCGTGAAGCCGAACTTGAGCATCTGCTCCAAAAACGCGCCGAGGAAGCCGACGAGGAAGCCGTCGATCGGGCCGAAGAGCATCGCGCAGATGATGGTGGGCAGGGACGCGAAGGTGATCTTGATGCCGCCGAGCTGCACGGAAAGCAGCGACAGGCCGAAGAACATCGCGATCAGAACCGCGTCGATGGCGATGCGCCGGACAGAGAAAACGCCGAGAAGAGTGTTGTTTTTGGACATAAAAAAATTCCTCCTTAAAAAATGGGAGGAGGTTGAAAATATGTACGATGCTATGCCCCTTGGCGGGCATCATGCGCAGGCGGTTGCGGTAGCAGTATCGCGGAAAGCGGGGACTTTCCTTCGCCCGGTGGCAACCTCCCATCCAGCCGGTACTTAACGCACTGCTCCTACTCCCAACAGCATCGTATTGTCGATATTATTGTAGCGATTATTTTGAAAAAAGCAAGCATTTTTTTCGATTTTTCGCCAAATTTTGCAAAGAAATTTGCTTACGCGCCGTCCTTCTCGCGGCAGAGGGCGGCGATCTCCGGAAAACGGGCGCAGATCCAGTCGTAATTTTCCGGGCGGTGCGGCACGAGGCAGGCGGAGCAGTCCTTGACGCCGTCGGGCGTGTAGGAAAAGCGGCCGCCGCAGCGCCGGCCCAGCGCGTAGAGCGGACAGTAGCAGAACAGGCAGTTGAAGCGTTCGGCGTCCGCGCCGGCGTGGCAGGGGAAGTATTCGCAATCGCGGTTCTGGAAAAATCGGCTGCTCATAGGAGGCTCCTTGGTTAGTAGATAGTGAATAGAGAATAGTGAATAGTGAATAGTGAATA
>CAMEMX010000134.1 GCA_945927915.1 uncultured Clostridia bacterium | reverse complement strand
TCCGGGACGCGGAGACGCGCCTGCGCGCGGCGGGCTACCGGCCCTATTACCTCTACCGGCAGAAATATATGTCCGGCAGCTTTGAGAACGTCGGCTGGTGCAAGCCGGGCTTTGAGGGGCTTTACAACATCTACATGATGGAGGAGCTGCACCCGGTCATCTCCCTCGGCGGCGGCGGTATGACGAAGATCAACCTCCCCGGCGGGCGGCTCGAGCGCTTCCACAACCCCAAATTCCCCCAGCAGTATATCGAGCGCATCGACGACGTGCTCCGGCAGAAGGACGAGGCGTTTGCGCTGCTGACGAACGCCCTGTAGGGCGGAGGCATGCCTCCACCCTACAGTATGGACAATTCTTGAAAGGACTTTCGTTTATGGACACTCTGTTTTCCAACGTTACCGTCGTTACGATGGACGAGGAGCTGCGCGTGCTGTTCTCGGCGTTCGTCGGCGTGACGGACGGCAGGATCAGCTACCTCTCGCGCAAGGCGCCGCAGGAGCAGCCGAAAAAAATCATCAACGGCGAGGGCATGGTCCTGATGCCCGGCCTCATCAACTGCCACACGCATCTTGCCATGTCGCCGCTGCGCGGCTACGCCGACGACGTCGAGCTCTCCACATGGCTCAACGACTACATTTTTCCGCGTGAGGACCGGCTCGACGGCCGCTGCGTCAAGGCGGCGACGCTTTTGTCTCTTGCCGAGTGCCTGCGCTTCGGCACGACGTCGGTGTCCGATATGTACTATTTCTGCGACGAGATCGCCGGGGCCGTCGCCCAGAGCGGCATCAAGGCCAACCTCTCCCGTGCCGTGACCTTCTTCGGAGAGGACTTTGACTTCGAGAAGGATCACCGCTGTCAGGAGATGGTCGCCTTAAAGGAAAAATGGCACAATTTCGACAACGGACGGATCAGGGTCGAGGCGTCCATCCACGGCGAATACACCTCGGACTACCGCGTGTGGGACGCCGTGAGCGAGTACGCGATCAACGAGGGCATCGGGATGCACGTCCACCTGTCCGAGACGAAGGCCGAGCACGAATCGTGCAAGGAGCGCTGCGGCCTGACGCCCGCGCAGGTACTCGACTGCCACCACGTCTTCGACGTCCCCGCGATCGCGGCGCACTGTGTCTGGCTCGAGCCGGAGGATATGCGCCTGCTGGCAAAGCGGAAGGTCTCCGCCGTGCACAACCCCAGCTCGAACCTCAAGCTGGCCTCCGGCTGCGCCAGGGTCGAGGACATGATCAAAGCGGGCATGAACGTCGCCCTCGGCACGGATTCGTCCGCGTCGAACAACAATCTCGATATGTTCAAGGAGATCCGCGCGGCGACGCTGATGGCCAAGGGCGTAAGCCTCGACCCCAGGGCGCTGCCGGCGCAGGCGGCGCTGATGATGGCGACGGTCTGCGGCGCGCGGGCGCAGCACCGCGAGGCCGAATGCGGCATGATAAAGCTCGGCATGGACGCCGACCTCATCCTGCTCGACTTCACGCAGCCGCACCTCATGCCGTGCCACAACGTCCTGTCGCATCTGGCCTACGCCGTCAGCGGCAGCGACGTCGTGATGACGATGGTGCGCGGCGAGATCCTCTACGCGGCGGGCAAATACCTGACCATCGACCTCGACGCGGTCGTCAAGGAGCTTGCCGAATACGTCATGCCGAAAATGTTTGTCGACCGGAAGGACGGAGCGTAAGTGCATCGTGTCGGAGTGCTCCGCGCACGATGCAAATGTAGGGTGGACACATGTGTCCACCGCACAGTGCAGACGAACGATTTGTACGCAGTCGGTAGTTCCTGCACCGGTGGGGGCATGCCCCCACCCTACAAATTCTATTTTATGTGCCATCAGCCAAGAAGGAAGGGTAATTTTGGAAAACGCGAATAACAAAAAGCAAAACTTTCTGACCGGTGCGGCGATACTGTCGCTCTCGACGATCATCGTCAAGGTCATCGGAATGTTCTACAAGATCCCGCTGCAGCACCTCATCGGAGAGAACGGCTACGCCTATTTCACGGCGGCGTATGACATCTACACGGTACTGCTCGTCATCTCGACGACCGGCCTGCCCGTGGCGATGAGCCGCATGATCTCCGAGGCGCAGACGCTGGGCAACGGGCGGCAGATGAAGCGGATCTACAATACCGCTCTGATCGCCTATCTGACGATCGGCGTCCTCGGCACGGGCGCGATGATGCTCCTGCCGAACCTGCTCGCGGACAAGGTCATGGGCATCCCCAACGCGTCGTATTCGATCTTCGCGCTCGGCCCCGCGGTCATCCTCATCTGCTTCGCCTCCGCCTGCCGCGGACTGTTCCAGGGGCAGGGCAACATGACGCCGACCGCCGTCAGCCAGATCATCGAGGCGCTCGGCAAGCTCGTGCTGGGACTCGGCTTTGCCTGGCTCGTCATCCGCGCCACGGGCAACGACGCGCTCGCCTCGGGCGCGACCATCGCGGGCATCAGCATCGGCGCCGGCGCGTCGGCGCTGTATCTGTACATCAAGTACCGCCGCAACCGCCGCGAGATCATCGCCCTCGGCGGCACGCAGCTGTCCTATCAGACGACTGCGAAGCGCCTGCTTGCGATCGCCGTGCCGATCACCATCGGTTCTGCCGGCTTACAGGTCATCAACTTCCTCGACAGCGTGACGGTCATGCACCGCCTCGTCTCCGCCGCGGAGCGTACCGCCGTCGGCGCGGGCAACGTCATGGGCCGCCTGCTCGCTGTTGCGCAGGAGGCGCCCAAGGCCGGGATGTCCGCCGCGCAGAATGCCTCGGAGATCGCCAAGGGCATCTACAGCTTCTGCCAGACGATCTTCAATTTCCCGCTTGCCTTCATCCCCTGCATCACGGCGGCGATCATCCCCGCCATCACGAGCCACCTGACCCTGAACGACAAAAAAGGCGTCAAGCTGGTGCAAAATTCGTCCCTGCGGCTGATGGGGCTGATCGCCATGCCCTGCGCGGTCGGCGTGTTCGTGCTGGCTGAGCCGATCATGGGACTGCTGGGCGGCTACGGCGGCGAACGCCTGACGATCGCCGGCCTGCTTTTGGCGCTGCTCGCCCCGACCATCCTGATCAACAGCATCACGACCATGACGACCGCCATCATGCAGGCGCATAACCACATGGTGCTGCCCGTGATCAACACGCTCATCGGCGGCGTTGTCAAGGTCATCGTCAACTATATCCTCGTGGGCAACCCGGACATCGCCATTCTCGGCGCGCCCGTCGGCACGCTCGTCTGCTTCCTCGTGATCATGGTGCTCAACATCTTCTCGATGCGCCATGTCCTCGCCGAGCCGCCGAAGCTCCTGCCCGCGCTGTGGAAGAGCGGCATCGCCGCCGCCGTGATGGGCGCGGCGACTTACGGGACATTCTTTGTCCTGTCGAAATTCATCGCCAGCGTAACGATCTGCTGCGTCGGCGCCATCGGCGTGGCGGTTCTGGTTTACGCGTTAATGGTCATTTTGCTGAAGGTCATCACCTATGACGACTGTATGCTCCTGCCCAAGGGCGAAAAAATCGCAAAAATTCTGAGGATCCACTGATTTTTCCCAGTTTTTTACTTGCGTAACAGCGCGTTTTGTGGTAAATTTTATAGGCAGATAAAAAGTCGGCTGATGAGAGGCGAGCAGCGCCCCGCGCGCTTGCCCAAACGATAGATTTCATCCACCGATCATCTATTCCAATCTGAGAAAGAGGTATATCACCATGAACAAAACCGAACTGATTTCCGAGATCGCCGGCAAGTCCGGCCTTTCCAAGAAGGACGCCGAGAAGGCGCTGGCTGCCGTTGTCGAGACCGTGACCGAGGCCGTCTGCAAGGGCGAAAAGGTGCAGGTCGTCGGCTTTGGCTCGTTTGAGCTGAAGTGCCGCGACGCGCGCAAGGGTCGCAACCCCAAGACCAAGGAAACCATCGACATCCCCGCCACCCGCGTTCCCGTGTTCAAGGCGGGCAAGGCGTTCAAGGACGCCGCCGCGAAGGAGTAATGCGCAGAAGACCGGGCAGGTAACGCTACCGCCCGGTTTTTCTTTTGCCGGTGCTTTGCTTCAAACCTGTAGGGCGGAGGCATACCTTAAGCCGGTGCAGGAACTACGAAAATTACACAGACTTGTTTGTTTGTGCCGTCTGCCGCCGTGCGAAACGGCTGCATCATTGACCTGTGGAGGAAACCATGCGACTGGACAAATTTTTGAAGGTGTCGCGGCTCATCAAGCGGCGCACCGTGGCAAACGACGCGTGCGACAACGCCCGCGTGACCGTCAACGACCGCCCCGCCAAGGCATCGTATGACGTGAAGGTCGGCGACGTGATCCGTATCGCCTTCGGGGCGCGCACCGTCGCCGTCGAGGTGCTCGCGGTCGCGGAGGCCGTCCGCAAGGACGACGCGGCGGCCATGTACCGCGAG
>CAMEMX010000133.1 GCA_945927915.1 uncultured Clostridia bacterium | reverse complement strand
CAGACCATGGCGCACGCGCCGCAGGAGAGGCACTTGTCCGAGAAGATGAAGGCGCGGTTTTCCGAGACCTTGATCGCGCCGGCAGGGCAGGTCTTTTCGCACAGGCCGCAGCCGATGCAGCTCACCTCGCAGGCGTCCTTGCAGCGGGCGTCCTTGTTCGAGCAGAGGACAACGATGGGATTGTCCTCCAGGCGCAGGTGGATGACGCGCTGCGGGCAGACGAGGTAGCACGCGCCGCAGCCGACGCATTTGCTCTCGTCGACCTCGGCTACGCCGTAGCTGTTGAGCGAGATCGCGCCGAAATGGCACGTTTCGATGCAGGTACCGCAGCCCGTGCAGCCGTAGGAGCACAGGTCGTAGCCCTCTGGGGACTGCTTTGCGCGGCAGCCGCCATTGCAGTGGACGCAGGCGACCTTCGGCGGGAATTTCTTTTTGACGATCATGCGGTTTCTCCTTTCTGCGCGCTCACTTGCGGCTGTAAGGCGTCCCGCTGAGCGGGAGACTGAAGCGGCGCTCGCCGTCAAGACGGAAGTACGCGTCGGCAATGGCGGGGGCGGTGGGGATCGACGTGATCTCGCCGATGCCGATAGCGCCGCAGGCGACATTCAGGCCGGGCTTGTCGATAACGATGGCCTTGATCTCCGGCGTCTTGTGCGCGCGGAACAGGCCGAGCGTGCCGAAGCGCGAGGTCGGCTTGCAGTTTGCGTCGAGCTTGTATTCCTCCGTCAGCGCATAGCCCATCGACATCACGACGCCGCCCTCGATCTGCCCCTCGCAGGAGAGCGGATTGACCGCCTTGCCGACATCGTGCGCGGCGACGATCTTCGAGATCAGGCCGGTCGTCTCGTCGAGGATGCAAAGCTGCGTCGCGTAGCCGTAGGCGACGTGGGACACGGGATTCGGCACGTCCGCGCCGAGAGGGTCGGTCTTGGCGAGGTATTCGCCGTAGAACTCCTTGCCGATGAGGTCGGCAAGGCTGTGCCCCGCCAGCGCCTCGTGGAGCTTCAGGCAGGCGCGGCGGCAGGCCTCGCCGGTGATCATGGTCTGGCGGGAGCCGGACGTGTCGCCGGAGTCGGGCGCGATCCAGGTGTTCGAGCGCTCGTAGACGATGTCCTCGCGGTGCAGATTGGTGTTGGAGACGACCATCTGCACCAGCACCGTGCCGAGACCCTGACCGATGCACGACGCGCCGGTGTAGATATGCACCTTTTCGTCGCCCTCGATGATGAGCTTGCAGCGGCCCCAGTCGGGGATGCCGACGCCGACGCCGGCGTTCTTCATCGCGCAGGCGATGCCCTTGACCTTCGCGTTGTCAAAGTCCTCCTTGACGGCGAGCAGCGTCTCGACCAGACCCGTCGATTCGTCGACGATCTGTCCGTTGGGCAGGACGCCGCCGGGACGGATGGCGTTGCGGAAGCGGATCTCCCACGGGGTGATGCCGACCATGTCGGCGGCCTGATTCAGCAGCGTTTCGATCGCAAAGCAGGTCTGCGTCACACCGAAGCCGCGGAACGCGCCCGCGGGCGGATTGTTGGTGTAGTAGGCGTAGCCGTCGATCTCGAAATTCTCGTAGGCATAGGGGCCGGCGGCGTGGGTGCAGGCACGCTCCAGAACGGGGCCGCCCAAGGAGGCGTAAGCGCCGGTGTCGGAGATGACCGTGGCCTTGACGCCCTGAATGATGCCGTTTTCGTCCACGCCCATGGTGAAATCCATGTCGAACGGATGGCGCTTCGGGTGGATGAGTAGGGATTCCTCGCGGGTGAGCTTGCATTTGACGGCTCTGCCGGTCTTATAAGCAATGAGCGCCGCAAGCGGCTGGACGGTCATGTCCTCCTTGCCGCCGAAGCCGCCGCCGACGAGGGCGTTTTGGATCTTGACCTTCTCATACGGCAGGCCGAGCATCAGCGCGACCTCGTGCAGGGTCGTGTGCGCGCTCTGGTCGGTGGTGTACATCTTGATGCCGTCGCCGTCGGGCATAGCCACGGCGCATTCCGGCTCAAGGAAGGCGTGCTCCGTCCACGGCGTCTGGAATTTTTCGTGCAGGACGTACTTGGAATTCTTGATGGCCTCCTCGGCGTTGCCGCGCGAGACGTGCTTGTGCGCCAGCAGGTTGCCGTTTTTATGTACGATGGGCGCGTAGGGCGCGGCGGCCTCGGTGGGGTTGCTGACGGCGGGCAAGACCTCGTATTCGACCTTGACGAGCTTTTTCGCCTTTTCCAGCACCTCCTGCGTCTCTGCCGCGACGAGGGCGATGGCGTCGCCGAGGAAGTGGGTGATGCCGCCGACGGGGATCATCACGGGCCAGTCGTGGACGAGGTGGCCGATGAGATTCTTGCCGGGCACGTCCGCGGCGGTCAGCACGCAGATGACGCCGGGCAGCGCCTCAGCCTTGCTCGTGTCGATGGAGAGCACGCGGGCGCGGGGGTATTTGCTGCGCACGGCAGAGCCGTAGCACATCTTTTCGGGGTAGTAGTCGTCGGGGTACTTGCCGTAGCCGAGGACCTTTTCCTCCACGTCCAGGCGGTGGACGCGGGAGCCGAGCTTCCAGTCCGTCGCGGAGGGCAGGGGGATCTTGCCGTCGCGCAGGATCTGCCCGGCCAATTTGATGGCGGCGACGATCTTGACATAGCCCGTGCAGCGGCAGTAATTGTTGCGGATGGCGAAGCGGATCTGCTCCTCATTCGGGTCGGGGCATTTGTCCAGCAGGCTCTTGGCGCACAGCACCATGCCCGGAATGCAGAAGCCGCACTGGACGGCGCCGGCCTCACCGAAGGCGAAGACGTAGGCCGCCTTTTCAAAGTCGGAAAGACCCTCAACGGTCAGGACGTGCTTGCCGTCGAGCCGCTCGGTGTCCGGGATGCAGGCGCGGCAGGGCTCGCCGTCGATGAGCACCGTGCAGGCGCCGCACGCGCCCTCGCTGCAGCCGTCCTTTGCCGAGGTGATGTGCATCTCGTCGCGCAGGAAGCGCAGGAGCTTCTGCTTTTTGGTTACGGTGACTTCCTTTCCGTTGAGAAAAAATGTAGCCATATCGAAAACCTCTTTTCGCTTTGTGCACATAACACAAAGGAGATTGGGAAAAAGCCAATATTTTTAGACTTTAATCCTATTATACAACATAACGCTCTCTCCTGCAAGGAGAGAGCGCCAGATTTTCAAAAAAATTTTTTGTACGATGCAGATAAATTTTTAGGATTCCTCCGTCAGGTACTGTAAGGCGCATTTGTACCCCTCAAAACCGAGACCCTTGAAGGTCTTTTGGCACGCCATGCCGGCGTAGGAGACGTGGCGGAAGGGTTCGCGGGCGTCCACGTCGGACAGATGCACCTCGATGGCGGGGAGGGCGACGGCCTTTAGGGCATCCAAGATCGCCACGGAGGTGTGGGTATAGGCGGCGGGGTTGATGACGATGCCGTCGAATTTGCCGTAAGCCTCCTGGATCCACTCGACCAGAACGCCCTCGTGGTTGCTCTGACGGACGTCGACCTCACAGCCCAGCTCCTGTGCGGCCTGACGGATAAATGTCTCCAGCGCGGCATAGTTCCGCGTGCCGTAGATGTCCGGCTCGCGCAGACCGAGCAGATTCAGATTCGGTCCGTTGAGTACAAGAATTCTCATGTGTTGCATCTCTTTCCTTCAAAAATCTGTAGGGCGGAGGCATACCTCCGCCGACCGCGAAGCGGCGATCTCATGCGTGAAGCGACAGCGCGGCTATGATCTGCTCCGCGGCATCGTCGGCGGTGGGCGTATTGTCCACGATGTGATCGGCAAAGCGCCCGTACAGCGGACGGCGCTTTGCGTACAGCTCCGTCAGGTCGGTGCTCTGGCTGATCGGACGGCCTGCGGTCGGCAGCGTATCCAGCGCACGCTTGCGCCAGAAGATCACGCCGTTCTGGTGCAGGAGGGGGTAGTTTTCCTCCCGCGTGACGCAGCCGCCGCCCGTGGCGATCACGCAGCCGGAGCGCTTGCCCAGCTCTGCCAGAACGTCGGATTCCACCTTACGGAATGCCGCTTCTCCCTCCCGGGCGAAAAAGGCCGGGATCTCGCAGCCGAGACGCTTGACGATCTCGGCGTCCGAATCGAGAAACGGGCGATGCAGCCGTGCCGCGAGCAGCTTCCCGACCGTGGTCTTGCCGCAGCCGGGCATCCCGATCAGGATGATGTTCTGCATCCGGATTTGAAGTTTACATAATATTTCTTTGCAACGCGAATCGGGAATATCCGCGCCCGTGAAGCGCTCAGCGGCGCGTTTTGCCTGCGCGACGAGCATCGGCAGGCCGCCCTCGCAGCGAATGCCGCGTTCCTCCGCGTCCAGCAGCAGCCGCGTCCGCGCAGGATTGTAGATGAGGTCGAGCACGCAGCGACAGTTCGGCAGCAGATCAAGGTCGATCAGCCGTGCGCCGTTGTTGGGGTACATCCCGACGGGCGTGGCGTTGACGAC
>CAMEMX010000132.1 GCA_945927915.1 uncultured Clostridia bacterium | reverse complement strand
AAAACCGGCACCGGTTTTTGTGATAGAACTGTTGCAGGAAAATTTTGCGGTCAGGTTTTGTCTGTTTCATGTTTTATCCTCTCCCATTCGGTATTCAGGGCAGCGTCCTGCGCGGCTGCGGCGCGGATGACCTCCATTACACTTTGACCGATGTCGTCAAAGGCGGTGTGGCACTGATTGCCGTAGTAAAAGCGGAAGTTTTCAAGGGTGTAGTCGGGCGCGGCGTCGAAGCGTGCGGCGTCTTTGATGGCCCGGCGCAGATAGTCTCGCCGCTGCTCCGCATCGTCGCTGAGCTGCGCACAGGCAAGAAGCAGGGTCGCCGTCAGCTTGTCGAAATAGGTCACGCGGTCCGGATGCCTGGCACGCTCAAGAAACGCGAGGATCCAAAGAAGAAGCTCCAAAGCTGCGGCTTCCTTTCCCTGGTCGTGCAGGGCGTTTCCGAAGCCGATGCCAAGCTCGAACAGGTTTGTCAGTTGTATGGCAAGCGCGTCGGAGAGATAGGGAAGCGCCTCGTCCGGACGGTGGAGGAAGGAGAGGATCAGACCGATCTCAACATCATTATGCCGGCCGAAATTGCATTCCTTCAGCCTGCACAGCGCGGCCTCGCTGTCGCCGAGCGCCTGATAGACCTGTGCGATGGCGATTTGCAGATCGAACAGGCTGATCTCCCGGTCGGTGTTCTGCGGAAACAGGACAAGGGCGCGTTCATACAGCTCCAGCGCCCGGCGCAAAAACGCGCAGTCGTGCTGCTCCACGCCGAGCATCCGGAAGAAAGAGGCGCTGTGATAGACGATGGCGAAATGGTTCGGATAGCGGCGCAGGGCTTTTTCGGCGGCAGCTTTTCCCTCGTCGCGTGCCTTTTCCGTGCGGCAGCGCTTGATCTCCGCCAGACTCTTTTCCGCGCTGCCGCCGTGCAGCTCGTAGCCGAGCAGCACGTCCACCGACGTCTCAAAGAATTCCGCCAGATCCACCAGACGCCTCAGGTCGGGCGCGGAGGAGCCAAGCTCCCATTTCGAGACCGCGCCGACGGAGATGTCGAGCGCCTCGGCAAGCTGCTCCTGCGTCAGGCCGCGCTCCTTGCGGAAGCGGCGGATCGTTTCGGACAGGTTGAGGTTCATGTGCGTGCCTCCCTTGTGATTTCTGTTCCCATTTTACCATGCAGGCTGCCGCTGCGCAACCAACCGGATGTAGAATTTGTAGAATAGTAATTCAACCAATGGTATAATTCATCCCGAAACCGCCGGTTGTGCGAGAAAAAACGGTTGACAAATGGGTTGATGCGCGCTACAATGTATCATACAAATATGAAAAATATGATTTTACGAAGACAAGGAAGTATCCCATGCAAAAGAGAATTGACTGTCACACCCACATTGTCAGCGCTGCCATCCGGGACGAATACTTTTCACGCACCGACGGCTATGCGCTGGTCATGCAGTTCCTGCCGCAGTTTCAGAGCATCGTCGCGGACGATTCCTACAGCACCGTCAGGAGCGACCCACGGCTCTTTCTCTGCCCGTGCATCGACCTCAGCCGCGACATCCTGCCGCAGCTTGCCGGGATCGAAAAACGGCTGGACACCGACCGCATCGTCGGGCTGAAAATTTTCCTCACCTATCAGACGGGACGTGCCGACGACGAGCGCCTGACGTGCGTGTATGACTTTGCCCGGAAGCACCGCCTGTCCGTGACGTTCCACAACGGGCTTTGCTCGCTGGTGCTGCCGACGGACAACGATATGGCGGGCTCGGATGCCCGCTACGTCGCCAACGCCGCGGAGCGCTACCCGGACGTCAATTTTATCATTGCGCACATGGACGACCCGCGCTTTGACGAGTGCATCCGCCTTGTCCACGCGCATCAGAACCTGTTCACGGACTTCTCCGGCGCCTACGAACCGGGCACGAAGGAGGACGCGGACATCGAGTGGGCGATCGACACCTTCGCCAAGGCGATCCACCAGTATCCCGACACTTACAGACAGATTCTTTACGGCACGGATTTCTGCCCGCCGATCAACCTTTCCGCGCTGGCGGAATATGATTATACCATCGAAAGGATCTTCCCGCCGGAGCAGCGGGAGGATGTCTACTTTCACAACTGCCTGCGGGCGTTCCCGCGCCTTGCGGCGTATTTACACGAAAATGAGAGGTAACGCATGATGAGAAAAGAAAAAGTCAAGAGCTTTCTGAGGTCCTTCACACCCTATCAGATCACCTATCTGGCGGTTGTGTTCGCGCTGACCTTCGGGTTTGTCATCTTCTTCCCGGAGCTGATGCTCGACAGCACCGAGGGTCTGCTCGTCACGGTCTGCTCCGTCATCACCGTGCTGGCAAATCCCCTGTGTGAGCTGCTGATCTCCAAGCAGAGCAAGCTGAATTTCGTGGTCGACTTCTTCTTCATCGAGCTGACCTACCTCGTCATCTCGCTTGCGCTGGGCTGGTATACGCTGGCGATCACCGTCGTCTGCTTCTGGATGCCCATTGACGTGGTCAGCTACCTGCGCTGGAAGAAGCACCCCGACCGCGAGGACGAGAACCTCACGCAGGTCAAGCGCCTGAAGCTGTGGCAGGCGGCGCTGGTTGTGCTGGCGATCGTCGCGTTCGGCCTGCTCGCGGGCTATCTGATGCAGTTTATCCCCGGCTCGGAGGATTCCTATCTGGAGTCGTTTGCCTCGGCGGTGGGCATGGCGAACGGCGTTTTGCTGCTGCTGCGCTACAGCGAGCAGTGGTTCGCGTGGTTCATCACCACGATCCTGTATATCTGCATGGACATCTCCGCAGGCGCGTATATCCTGCTCATCACCGAGGTCGCCATGCTGGTCAACACGGTGTACGGCTTCGTGAAATGGCTCATCTATACGAAAAAGCATCCGACCGTGTCGGAGAAAAAATGAGTGCAATGCGGCCGGGGCTTTCGCCCCGGCTGTTTCTGCGGTTGACAAACCGCACTTGCAGGACTACAATATATCATACGAATGTGAAAAATATGAAGGAGAATTGCGATGGCAGGAGGCAAGCATCTGCTGGGAAGAGCGCGCGGGCGGCATATTTTCGGCACGGCGAAGGTCGGCGAACGCGGACAGATCGTCATCCCGAAGGATGCCCGCGAGGTCTTCGGCATTCGACCGGGCGACACGCTGCTCATTCTCGGCGACGAGGAAAACGGCATCCTCGTGACAAAGCCGGAGGTTTTGAACGACGTGGCGCAGAAAATTTTCCAAAATCTGGATAAGGAGAGAGAAGAATGAAACAGATGTATGCAGCGCTCGGCGTGTCCGGTGCGGTCTATGACTACGGCGAGCGCGTGCTGAAGGAGCTGGAGGAGCGCTTCCGCGGCATCGACGCGGTCGCGGAATATAATCAGGCGAAGGTCATCGCCGCCATGCAGAAAAACCGCGTCGGTGCGGCCTGCTTTGCCGCCACGACGGGCTACGGCTATGACGATGTGGGACGCGACAACTTAGAGCGCGTCTACGCCGACACCTTCCACACCGAGGCCGCGCTCGTCCGCCCGCAGATCACCTGCGGTACGCACGCGCTGACGGTGGCGCTGTCGGCGAATCTCCTGCCCGGCGACGAGCTGCTCTCGCCCGTCGGCAGGCCGTACGACACGCTGGAGGAGGTCATCGGCATCCGCGAGTCGAAATGCTCGCTGAAGGAGTATGGCGTGACCTACCGGCAGGCCGATCTGAAGCCCGACGGCACGTTCGACTATGACGCCATCCGCGCCGCCGTCAATGACAGGACGAAGCTCGCCACCATCCAGCGCAGCAAGGGCTACGCCACCCGCCCGACCTTCTCTGTCGAGCAGATCGGCGAGCTGATCGCGTTTTTGAAGTCCATCAAGCCCGACATCATCTGCATGGTCGACAACTGCTACGGCGAATTTGTCGAGAGAATCGAGCCGAGCGACCTCGGCGCGGACATGGTCGTCGGCAGCCTCATCAAAAACCCCGGCGGCGGCCTTGCGCCCATCGGCGGCTACATCTGTGGCACGAAGGAGTGCGTCGAGCGCTGCGCCTACCGCCTCTCCGCGCCCGGCCTCGGGCAGGAGGTCGGCGCGAACCTCGGCCTGATGCCCGCGTTTTATCAGGGCTTCTTCCTTGCGCCGACGGTCGTTGCGGGTGCGCTCAAGGGCGCGATCTTCGCGGCGAACCTCTATGAGCGCCTCGGCTTCCGCGTCGTGCCGAACGGCACGGAGCCGCGCTACGACATCATCCAGGCGGTCGAGCTTGGCTCGCGTGAGGGCATGATCGCCTTCTGCAAGGGCATCCAGTCCGCCGCACCCGTGGACAGCTACGCCGACCCCATGCCCTGGGCGATGCCCGGCTATGAGGACGAGGTCATCATGGCTGCCGGCGCGTTCGTGCAGGGCTCGTCCATCGAGCTGTCCGCCGACGGCCCCATCCGCCCGCCCTACGCGGTCTATTTCCAGGGCGG
>CAMEMX010000131.1 GCA_945927915.1 uncultured Clostridia bacterium | reverse complement strand
AACCGGCTCTTTCCGGAAAATGCGAAGCAGGCCATGATACCCTCTTGCTTCTTTCCCGAATTATGGTATAATCAAAGCATCAGGCCGGTCGGCCCGGCCCGGATAAGAGAATAAATGAAGGAGAACGCCCTATGAAACGACATTTCAGACGCCCCCTCGCCTTTCTTTTGGTGTTCGCGCTGATGCTGGGCACGCTTTCCATGTTTGCTTTCGCCGAAGATGCGGAGGAGACGGCGGAGCGCGCGCTCGGCAAGCGCTATGTTGAGCATCCCGGCGACCATACCGTCCAGCCGGACGCTCTGCCCGGACAAAAGCAGGCCGGTTCCCTGCCGTCCTACTATAACAGCAATGAGAAGGGTTACATCACGCCCATCCGCAACCAGGATCCCTACGGCACCTGCTGGGCGCACGGCGCGATCGCCTCCTGCGAGGCATACATGATCAAGCACGGCATTCCCGTCGGCACGACCGGTGTTGCCGCCAACACGAGCCTTGACCTTTCGGAATACCATCTGGCATGGTTTACCTATCAGGATGCCTATGACGAGCTCGGCCTGCTTGCCGGCGACCGCAATATCTGCGACTCCGACTATGGCTATCTTGACATCGGCGGAAACGGAACGCTTGCCTCCTATACGCTCATGCGCTGGGAGGGTCTTGCCAGTGAGCAGACCTCTGCCCTCGCCTACAGCAACGTCAGCCTCTCCGGTGTTTCCTCCGAATACGCCTACAAGTACAATGTCGCCCATGTGCAGGACTGCATCTGGATCAACACCGCAGACCGCAATGCAGTCAAGGCCGCGATCATGGAATACGGCGCCGGTACCCTCGGTTATTTCCACGACGATTATTACGCAGGCAGCAACGGCGCATACTGCTGCCTTGACGGCAGCTACAGCACAAACCATGACGTCACCGTCGTCGGCTGGGACGACAGCTACAGCAGATACAACTTTACCGGTGCGCACCGCCCCTCCTCGGACGGCGCATGGATCATCAAGAACAGTTGGGGCACCTGGTACGGTAACAACGGCTATATGTACATCTCCTACGAGGACGCTCCCTCGCTGAATGACACCTGCTATTTCTATGCCGTTGATCCGGTCAGCAATTACGACAACAACTACCAGTATGACGGCACCAGCTCGATGTTCTATACCCACCTCGATGCCAGCCAGAGCATTGCAAACATCTTCCAGACCAACAACGCCGAGACCCTGCAGGCCGTGGCCATCGCCGTTGATGATGCCAACGTGAGCTACAAGGTGCAGGTCTACCGGGGCGTCAAGGGCGACCCCACCTCCGGCACGCTGGTCTGCGAGCAGACCGGCGTCTTCCCCTACGCCGGCTATCACACCGTCAAGCTGAATACGCCTGTCTCGCTGAACAAGAACGAGCGTTTCTCCGTTGTCTTTTCGCCCGAGCGGTCGACGTGGATCCCCGTCGACATGACCGCGGCCCTTGACGGCTGGATCTGCTGGATCAACAATTCCCGTCCCGGCACCTCCTTCAGCCGCTCTTACGACGGCACATGGTGGGATGACAGCGACAGCTACGGCTACCGCATCAAGGCATACACCACGAACAACTGCTTCCCCTGCGGTCACTACGGTGATACCTACACCGTCAACACCGCCACCTGCACCGAGGCTGGTGCCGAGACAGTCTATTGCGCCACCTGCAACGCTGTAGTCTCCACGACCGCCGTTGCCGCGTATGGGCACAATCTGACCGCCTGGTACCCGGTCGAAGGTACGGAGCTTGCCCGCCGCGACTGCACCCGCTGTGATTACTTTGAAACGCGCGAAAAGGGCCTGGAGTGCCACTACGTTCACTTCACCGACTGCCGCGAGGGCTGGTATCACGAGGCCGTCGACTTTGCCGTCGATAATGGGCTGATGGGCGGCGTCGGTCATCACAAATTTGACCCTGACGGAACGATGACCCGCGCCATGATGGTCACGGTGCTCTACCGCATGGTCGGCTCGCCCGCCGTCGACGGTCCGTCCACCTTCTCGGACGTGCCGACCGGCGAGTGGTACTCCGACGCGATCTCCTGGGCGCAGAGCAGCGGCATCGTCGGCGGCATCGGTCACAACCGCTTTGCACCGGACGCTCCCGTCACCCGTGAGGATCTTGCCACAATCCTCTGGCGCACGGTTGGCACACCCACAACCGGCGCCGACCTCAGCGGTTTCCGCGACAGCGGCAAGATCGACGGCTACGCCTACGGCGCGATGCAGTGGGCGGTCGCAGAGGGCATCCTCAACGGCGATGCCGGCAGACTCAAGCCGGTCGACAGCGCCACCCGCGCGGAATTCGCCTGCATCGTCATGCGCTATCTCAAAGGCTCCTACGTCTGCATGGAGCGCTCCTGAACGGCAAAAACTACCGCCTCGTCCGGCCGGACGAGGCGGTAGTTTTTCATTATCTGCAAAGTATTTCGAGCGTCTGCGCGGCGGCGCGGAGCTGCACAAGGCAGATCTCGCGCGGCAGGCGCTTGAGCTCTCCGATCGGCTCGATGTTCAGGATGCCCTTGTAGCCCGTCTCGCGCAGGGCGGCAAAGACGCCCTCCCACTCAATGCGGCCATAGCCTGGGAACAGGTGAAGATCCTCATAGACGGGAGAGATCCTCCCGAAATTGTCGTTCAGATGCAGCGTTGCAAGGTCGCCGCGGAAGGCGCGGATCATCGCGGGGATGTCCTGCCCGCTGATGTTGGCATGACCGGTATCCAGACAGAGCTGGACACGGGCGCTGCCGATGTCGCGCATCAGGCGCAGCATATCCTCCGCCGTGGTGTAGGGATAGGGCGGGTCGCCCGGCTGCTGCACATGGTGCGAATCGAAGGTATTCTCCAGATTGATGACGACGCCGAAGCGCTCTGCCGCAGGCAGCAGATCATGGAACCAGCGGATGTTCCAGTCGTGGATGCGGCTGCGCAGGGCGAGGCTGTCCACACGCTCCGCCTGGCGCAGCGGATGGAAGATCAGGTGGCGGCAGCCGACGATGGCGCAGGCCTCGATCGTGCGGAAATAGATCTCCTGCGGCGGCTCATAGTGCAGATCCGCCGGGATGGACTGCCGCCACGTTGCGTGCGCCTGCGTGACGGGCAGGCCGAGCTGCTCCGACAGGCGCGCGACCTGCCGCGCCCACGCGCGCCAATCCTCGCCGCTCATCGGGCCGTCCGGCTCGCTGAACGTGCTGAACGGAAAATCAAGGCTTTGAAAGCCCGCGTCCTTGACTAAGCGCATCGCTCCCTCAAGCCCGTGCGCCTTGCACAGGCTCGCCGTTGCGCAACTGATACGGTAAAGCATAGGCCACTTCCTGTTTCGTATGATTCTCTTTGCAGGGCATATAATATCATACTGATTATAGCATTTTTCGCACGTCTTGTCAATTTCGCCGCAGAAAAACCGCTTTACTTTCCCGCGCGCTTGCGATAAAATAGACGCAGGAGGTACGCCGATGAAGTTTTTCAAACAAATACAGGCTTTTTTGAAGCGGATCGGCAGCTACCGCGTCCCGATCTACGCCGCAAACGCCTCGTTTTATATCATTCTCTCCGTGTTTCCGGCGATCATGCTCGTGGTCAGCCTGCTGCCCTATATCGGCTATTCCGAGCAGGATCTGCTGCTCGCCATCGGCAGCCTCATGCCGCAGGTGCTTGAGCCGCTGCTCGCGCGGATCATCAACGACATGAGCGCCAACAGCACCGGTGCGCTCATCTCCGTCACGGCCATCGTCGCTGTCTGGTCATCCTCGCGCGGCGTATACTGCATCCAGCTCGGGCTGAACGCCATCCACGGCGCGGAGGAAAGCCGCTCGTATCTCTACCGCCGCGTGATGAGCATGGTCTATATGGTGCTGCTCATCGCCGCGCTGCTGCTGACGCTCGTCATGCACGGCTTCGGTCAGGAGGTCGCCGCGTTCTGCCAGAGCAAAAATGTCCCCGTGCTGCATCTGATCGCGCGGCTGCTGCAATTCCGCGAGCTGATCGTGCTGGGTCTTCTCACGCTTCTGTTCACGGTGATCTACTGCGCCTTCCCCAACCGCAGGGTGAGCCTGCGCACGGCGCTGCCGGGCGCGGCGCTGTCCGCCTTCGGCTGGCTGGTGTTCACCTACGGCTTTTCCTACTATGTCCGCATTTCCGGCTCCTATTCCGTCCTTTACGGCAGCCTTTCGATCATCGCCATCGGGATGCTGTGGCTGTATATCTGCATCTGCATTCTGTTTTACGGCAGCGTCTTCGGCCTGTGGCTGGAGGAGCGGCGGCAGAAGAAATAAAAACGGCTGCGGTCGCCCGCAGCCGTCAGCGTGTCGAAAAACCTTTTCGACGCGCTGGCAGGCTGCAAAAAAGTTCGGAAGTCGAGCAACTCCCGGTCGTAGGCGTACAAAGGTACGGTAGACCGGGAGTTGCGATGGAAGCCAAAATTCTTGCGAAGC
>CAMEMX010000130.1 GCA_945927915.1 uncultured Clostridia bacterium | reverse complement strand
CCTGACCGCAAAATTTTCCTGCAACAGTTCTATCACAAAAACCGGTGCCGGTTTTCGCTCGCGCTGGCCTCGACGGTCCTGCTCGTGCTCGTGAATCTTGCGCTCTCGGCGCTGATGCAGCAGCTCATCGACGTGATCTCGCAGGACACGGCTGCGACCCTGCCGGAGCTGGTCATCGCCACGGTGCTCCTGCTGCTGTGCGTCGTACTGTGCAGCCTGCTGGCCTATTATTCCAAGCCGCGGTTTTATTCCCGCGCGATGCAGCAGTACAAGGATTATGTGTTCCGCGAGCTGACAAAAAAGAGCATCTCCGCCTTCACGGGCGAGCAGACCTCAACCTACGTCTCCGCCCTGTCGAACGACGCGGCCTCCATCGAGAGAAACTACCTGGAGGGGCTGTTTCCCCTGCTGCAAAATCTGCTGTTCTTCCTCGGCGCGTTCGCCATGATGCTTTGGTACAGCCCGCTGCTGACCCTTGCAGCCTTCGTGCTGTCGTTCCTGCCCGTGCTCGTGTCGCTTTTGACGGGCAACCGCCTCGCCGCCGTGGAAAAGACGGTGTCCGACCGCAACGAGAGCTTCACCGCCACGCTCAAAGACAGCCTGAACGGCTTTTCCGTCATCAAGAGCTTCAAGGCCGAGCAGGCGATCTTCCGCCTGTTCGCGCGGAGCAACAAGGCCGTCGAGGACACGAAGGAGCACCGCCGGAAGCTGACCACCATCATCAGCAGCCTCGGCGCGGTCGCCGGCGCGACGGCGCAGATGGGCGTGTTTCTGTTCGGCGCGTTTCTTGCCATCCGCGGAAGCGGCGTGACCGCAGGCGTCGTGATCGTCTTCGTCCAGCTCATGAATTTCGTCATCCAGCCGATCGCGCAGGTGCCGGAGCTTTGGGCAAACCGCAAGGCTTCGCTTGCGCTGATCGACAAGCTCGCCGCCGCGCTGCAAGACAGCCGCCGGGAGGAGGGCGCCGAGATCCCGTGCAGGCTCGAAGACGGGATCGAGCTGCGCAACGTGACCTTCTCCTATGAGCCGGGCAAGCAGGTGCTGCACGGTGTCAGCGCCCGCTTTGCAGCCGGCAAGAGCTACGCCATCGTCGGCGGCTCCGGCAGCGGCAAGTCCACCCTGCTCAATCTTCTCATGGCAAGCCACAGCGGCTACGGCGGCGACATCTGCTTCGATGGTGCGGAGCTGCGCGGCATCCGCGCGGAATCGCTTTATGACCTTGTCTCCATCGTGCAGCAGAACGTCTTCATTTTCAACAGCTCCGTGCGCGACAACATCACGATGTTCCGCGAATTTGACAAGGCGGAGGTCGACGAGGCGATCCGCCTGTCCGGCCTGAGCGAGCTGATCGCGGCGCGCGGCGAGGACTATCTCTGCGGCGAAAACGGCAGCGGCCTGTCCGGCGGTGAAAAGCAGCGCATCTCCATCGCAAGGAGCCTGCTGCGCAAGACGCCCGTCCTACTCATGGACGAGGCCACCGCCGCGCTGGACGCCGAGACCGCCTATTACATCACAAGCTCCATTTTGCAGCTCGACGGCCTGACGCGCATCGTCGTGACGCACGCGCTCGACGAGACGCTCCTGCGCCGCTACGACCGGATCTTCACGCTGAAAAACGGCAGGCTCATCGAAAGCGGCACCTTCGACGAGCTGATGGCAAAAAAGGAATACTTCTATTCCCTCTTCACCGTCTCGCAGTCATAAAAAAGCTCCCCTGCATCCGAACGGATGCAGGGGACATCTTTATGCTTCCACCAGTTTTTTCAGCCGGTCAAAGACTGCACCGGCGGCGTAGAATGTCGTCTCATAGCGCAGATACCGCGTGGTGTACCTGTCCCAGAGCAGCATGATCTGCGCGGGAAAGTCCTCGTCCGCCTCGTAAAAGCGCAGCAGCACGGAAAACCACGGAAACATCGGCAGCACGCAGGCGTAGTCGCCCTTTTCCGCCGGGGTCGCGCCGAGGGCTTCGCAGGCGGCCCTGAGCTTTTCGCGTTTGCCCGCAAAGGGAGCCGCCAGCTCCGGCGAAAGACCCAGCTCGCCCTTGAGCGTGCCGCCTTGCACGGCGTTGAGGCTGGCATGGGCGCACCACTGCCCCGAAAGGACGGGCAGACCGTCGGGATTCGTCAGCATATCGAAGATCGTCATGCCCGCGTGAAAGCCCGCCGGCTGCCACGCGTCATTTTCCCGCACCTCGACAAGGGCGCTTTCGCGGCTGATGCGGTGCATCCTGCCCAGAAACGGCAGATAGAGATAGTTTTCGTCCTTTGTCAGGCCGAAGCGTGCCGCAAGCGCGTCCGCGTCATAGCGCAAAAAGCCGCGCTGCGCCGCAAGGAGCTGGAGATCGTAGTTGCTCATTTCACTTCTTCTTTCTGCTTTTCAAATAGCGCTCGGCGCGGGCAAGCTGCGCAGCCGTGAGCGGCGCGGATGCAGCGCTCTTGCGCGGCTTTTCCGGCGTTTTCGGCGGATTTTTCTGCGTTTTTTGCAGCTTTTGCGGGCGCTTTGGCTGCTGCTTTTCGGGCGGCATCTTGACCGTCTCGCCCTTGCGCGGGCGGATCAGGCAGCGCTTGTCAAAGCCGATCAGGTCGGTGCGCCCGGCCTTTTCCAGCGCCTCATGGACGAGGGCGTAATTCTTCGGGTCGCGGTACTGGATGAGCGCCCGCTGCATCGCCTTTTCGTGCGGGTCGGTCGGCACATAGACCGGCTGCATCGTGCGCGGGTCAAGCCCCGTGTAATACATCACGGTCGAAAGCGTCGACGGCGTGGGATAAAAATCCTGCACCTGCTCCGGCATATAGCCGAGGTCACGGACGTATTCCGCCAGCGCGACAGCCTCTTTCAGCGTCGAGCCGGGGTGCGAGCTCATCAGGTACGGCACGAGGTACTGCTTCTTCCCCAGACGCTCGTTGAGCTTTTCGTACCTGTGGCAGAAGCTCTGATAGACCGCGTGGCGCGGCTTGCCCATGTATTTCAAAACCTCGTCGGAGATGTGCTCCGGCGCGACCTTGAGCTGTCCGGAGACGTGGTGCTCCACCAGCTCGCGCAGGAAGGTCGGGTCGCTGTCGGCCAGCAGATAGTCAAAGCGGATGCCGCTGCGGATGAAGACCTTCTTGACCTTCGGCAGACTGCGCAGCTCGCGCAGGAGGTTTACATAATCTGTATGATCCGCGATCAGGTTGCGGCACGGCGTCGGGAACAGGCATTGCCGGTTCGGGCAGACGCCGTGCGTCTTTTGTTTTTCGCAGGCGGGTGCGCGGAAGTTCGCCGTCGGGCCGCCGACATCGTGGATATAGCCCTTGAAATCCGGGTGCTCCGTCATGCGTTTTGCCTCGTCGAGCAGGGAGTCGTGGCTGCGCGTCTGGACGATGCGCCCCTGATGGAAGGTCAGGGCGCAGAAGGAGCAGCCGCCGAAGCAGCCGCGGTTCGAAACGAGGCTGAACTGCACCTCCTTGATCGCGGGGACGCCCTGCTGATACGACGGGTGCGGCGCGTTTTGGTACGGCAGGGCGTAAACGGCGTCCATCTCCTGCGTCGTCAGCGGCTTTTGCGGCGGGTTTTGCACGACGAAATCGCGTCCGTACGGCTCGATGAGGCGCTTGGCGCTGTAGGGGTCGGTGTTTTGGTACTGCAAATAGAAGCTCTCTGCATAGCGGCGTTTATTCGCCTTCAGCTCGTCGAACGCAGGCAGGACGAGCGCGCCGTCGGTGTCCGGCGCGTCCGTGCGGTAGACCGTGCCGTCGATGAAGGTCAGGTCGCGCACGGACAGGCCGCTGTTCAGCGCGTCCGCGACCTCGACGATGGCCTTTTCGCCCATGCCGTAGAGGACGAGGTCGGCCTGTGCATCGAGCAGGATGGAGCGCTTGAGCCTGTCCGACCAGTAATCGTAGTGCGCAAGGCGGCGCAGGCTCGCCTCGATGCCGCCGAGGATGATCGCCGCGTGCGGATGGGTCCGGCGGATGAGGTTGCAGTAGACCACAGCGGCATAGTCCGGGCGCTTGCCCGTCACGCCGCCGGGCGTGTAGGCGTCGGTCTTGCGGCGGTGCTTGCCGACGGAGTAGTGGTTGACCATCGAGTCCATGTTGCCGCCGCTGACCAGAAAGCCGAGGCGCGGTGTGCCGAAGATGTTCACCGAGTCGGGATCTTTCCAGTCGGGCTGGGAGACGATGGCGACCTTGTAGCCCGCGTTTTCCAGCACGCGGCTGATGATGGCGTGACCGAAGGACGGATGGTCGACGTAGGCATCGCCGATGACATAGACGAAGTCCGGCTGCGTCCAGCCGAGCGCCTGCATCTCGGCGCGGCTGACCGGCAGGAAGCCGCCCATCACTTCGTACCCGTCGAGCCGAAGCCGCCCTCGCCGCGCACGGTCTGAGAGAGTGTCTCCGCTTCGACAAATTTTGCGGTCAGGTACGGCGTCAGGATCATCTGCGCGATGCGCTCGCCGTGCTCGATCGTCTGCGGCGTTGCGCCGTGGTTGTGCAGCGG
>CAMEMX010000129.1 GCA_945927915.1 uncultured Clostridia bacterium | reverse complement strand
GTCAGGGCGATATGCACCGCAAGCAGCCCCCAGAAGCCGGCGACAAAATACCAGTGCCGCGTCTTGTGGCGGAACAGGTACATTCCGAGCAGGCCGCCGAGGCTGCCGCCCAGCGCGACAACAAAAAACAGCGTCTTTTCCGGGATGCGCCATTTCCGTTTTTTCGCCAGGCGCTTGTCCGCGAACATAAAAACCAACGCCAGAAGATTCATGCAGAGCAGATAACCGACATAGAAATAGAACATATCAACAGTCCCTTCGGAGGTATCGTATGAAAAAAGTGATTGCATTTCTTCTGCTGCCGCTTATTTTAGCATTGTCCGCCTGCGCTGTCAAGCAAGTGCAGGCGCTCGAGACGATCGAGTGTCCCGCCGTGCAGGAGGTGCCGGGCTTCTTTCTGAGCGCGGAGCTGCCGTCCGGCGCCGTGCTCGCGTCCTCTGCCGACGCCGGACGCAGCGCCATCTTCGTCCATGAGGATTACACGCTCGCTCAGGAGGTTTTCGCTGCCGCTTCGCTGGACGACGCGCTGCTGCGCGTGACGGGCAGAAGCGCAGACGAGCTGGACGTTCTGCGCGTCTGCGCCTTCCCGCAGGAGGAATACCGCTTCGCGTGGACGGCGGCTGGCGAAACCGGCGAGCTTGCCTGCTCCGCCGTGCTATTCTATGACGGTGAATTTTACTACACGCTGTCCGTCCAATGCGACGCCGCGCGGGAGAAGGAATACCGCACGGTTTTTTCCGATCTTCTGGCAAGCGCAGAGCTGGAAGCCGTCTGACCTCTTTACTTTTTGCCTCCTTTGCGTTATAATCGGGAGCAAAGGTGGTGCAACTATGAAAAAAGGTCTGATTATCGCGGTCGCGGTCATTGTCGTCGTTCTGATCGCGGTCTGTGTGTTTTTTGGCGTGAAATTTCTCTCGCTCTACCGCAGCGCGGACGACACGGAATCCACCGCGCAGAAGCTCTCCGTGCAGGACTATGCCGCGCAGAAGCTGCCGGAATTTGACTGTTCCTATGACGAAGCCGCCGGAGCGATGACACTCTCGCGGAGCGCCTCGCTGTCGTATGACGACGCCTGCGCCATCGGCGGCAAGGTCTATGTCGACGAGCTTGCGCCGGAGACTTACCTTTCTCAGGTGCGCTCCATATCGCTCGATGTCGAGGTGCAGTGCGGCAGCCCGGTGACCGTCGTTCTGTGCTATCGCTCGACGGACGGCAAGCCGATCTTTACCGTCTCTTCCGGCGGGGAGATCTGGGCCTGTTGGGAATAAGCGTATCCGCAGTCGTTTGGCTGCGGATTTTTCTTGCTTTTTCCGCCGTTTTCTACTATGATAAGGATACTATTCCTGCGGAGGTCTTGTCATGAAGAAAAAGCTGCTGTCGCTGTTCGACGCGAAGCTGTGGAAATTTCTGCTGGTCGGCGTGCTCAACACCCTCGTCGGCAACGGACTGATGTTCCTGCTTTACAACTGGGTGCATATGGGCTACTGGCCGTCGACGGCGGTCAGCTACGCGCTTGCCAGCGTGATGAGCTATTTCCTCAACCGTTACTTCACCTTCAAATACAAGGGCAGCGGCATCGGCGTCGTGCTTCGGTTCAGTCTGAACATCGTCGTGTGTTATCTTCTGGCTTACGGCCTTGCCAAGCCCGCCATGGAGCTTCTGCTCTCCGGCGCGTCGAAAGCCGTGCGCGAAAACATCGCCATGCTGACGGGTATGTGCCTGTTCGTCGGCTTCAACTATCTCGGACAGCGCTTTTTTGCGTTCCGCGAGACAAAAAAGGAGGATTGATCCCATGAAGCGTACCGTTTCCGCCCTGCTTATTCTCGTTCTGCTGCTGAGCTGCCTTCCGCTTGCGCAGGCGGCGGACGAGCCCGTGACCATCCTGCTCGGCTCGGATTTTCAGAACAACTGCTACGACCCCGGCTATAACCGCTACCTCTATGACGACACGCCGCTTGCCGAGCAGCCGCGCTCGGTGGCGCTCAGCGGCTTGCTTGCCTCCGTCGCTGCCGACGGCATCACGCCGGACGCCGCCCTGTTCGTCGGCGACTACACCGACCACTTCCAGTCCGACAAAAACGACACCCACGGTTCAAGCGAGGGCATCGGCTATATCCGCACGATGCTCGACGGCGCCTTCGGCGAGGGCTACACAAGCTCGCACGCGACGGTTTTCGCGCAGGGCAACCACGACTATGCCGGCACGCCGGAGCTGGCCGCGAGCGGTCTGCAGCCCTATGACGACGATGACGCTTTTCTTGTCTATGTCATCAACGAGGGCGACTTCCCGTACAATCAGTATCGCCTCGATTCCGCGGAAAGCACGGTCGCCGCGACCGCGCAGCGTCTGGGCGACAGCATGGAAGCGCTGGCGGACGCCGGGGAAAAGCGCCCGATCCTCATCCTTTGCCACGTCCCGCTGCACTATTCCAGCCGCTACAGCGGCGGGGACAACGCCTATGCCAGCCTGATCTTCTCTGCGCTGAACGAGCCCGCCGAGGAGCTGAACGTCCTGTTTCTCTTCGGCCACAACCATTCCGGCGCGTCTGCCGACTATGAGGCCGGATGGGGCGGCGCGGTCAATTTCGTCGCGCGCGGTCAGACGCTCGACGTCAACTCGCCGGAGCACGGCGCCGCCGGCACCAACCGCCAGACGCTGAACTTCACCTATATGAACGCAGGCTACGTCGGCTATTCCACGAGCGCGACCAACGATACGCGCACCGTCAGCGTTCTTTCGGTCTATGACAACCGCGTTGTCGTCTCGCGCTATGACGCGCAGGGCGAATACACCGCCGCCGAATCGCTCGGTCAGACCAACCCGAAAAAGCCCGGCGAGGGCGAGGTCGCGAATTATCCGCTGACCGTTCCCCTGCTGACGCAGTCCGAATTTACGATCAGCGCCGTCTCCGCTGCGCCCGCCTACGGCAGCGTCGAGGTAAAGGGCAGCTATGTCCGCGCCGTGCCGAATGAAAACTACGCCGTCAGCGGCTGGACGCTGTCGCCTGCAGACGCGGCGACCGTGACGCGCGACGGCGACCGGTTCTTCCTCTCCGACCTGCGTGCCGACTGCACGCTGACGGTCGACTTTGCGGAAATCTACTGCGTCTCGCAGCAGTTTGCGGACGTCGACCGCAGCCAGTGGTACCATGACGGCATAGATTACGCCGTGTCGCACGGGCTGTTCAAGGGCGTCGCCTCCGGCCGCTTCGACCCGGAGGGCACGATGACCCGCGCCATGCTCGTGACGGTGCTCTACCGTCTCGACGGCGCACCCGCCATCGCGCCGGACAGCGGCTTTTCCGACGTACCCGAAAATGAGTGGTACGCGCAGGCCGTCACCTGGGGACGGCTGCGCGGCATCGTCGGCGGTGTTGGCGGCGGAAGATTCGCGCCGGAGGACAAGGTCACGCGGGAGCAGACCGCGACGATCCTGTACCGTTACGCGGCGTGCAAGGGCATCAGCACCTCCGCCGCGGCGGACATCTCCGCGTTCCGCGACGCGGCCTGCGTCAGCGTCTACGCCGAAGCGCCCATGGCGTGGTCGGTGTCCGAGGGGCTGATCGGCGGCATCGGGGGCAACCGTCTCGACCCGCAGGGCAGCGCCACCCGCGCCCAGCTCGCGGTGATCCTGATGCGCTACTGCCTGAAGCATTGACTTTCCGCGCTTTCCTGCTATAATTGCTATAATATAGAGAAAAAATCCCGAGGTGACAGCTATGTTCCGGCGCACGCTGCGCAGAATCATCCCGACCTACGCTATTTTGCCGCTGATCCTGACCGGCCTGATGAATCTTGCGGCCTATCAGGGCGGCAAGCTCGTCCAGCTTTTTACCGGCTATTCCACCGCGCTTGATATGACGACCGCATGGGACAGAGCGATCCCCTTCCAGCCGGCATGGGTGCTGGTCTACATCGGAACGTTTCTGTTCTGGTTCTATCAGTACACCACCGTCGCGCGGGAAAGCCCCAAAGCGGCCTGCCGTCTGGCTGCGGCAGACTTCGTTGCAAAGCTGATCTGCCTCGTCTTCTTCATCGCCCTGCCGACGACAAATACCCGTCCAGAGGTCGAGGGCAGCGGCTTTATTCCCTTCGTCATGCGCTTTATTTACTGGATCGACACGCCGACGAACCTGTTCCCGTCCATCCACTGCTTCGTGGCCTGGCTCGGCACGCGTTACATCTACGAATGCAAGACCCTGCGCCACCGCGCGCTGACGAGCGTGCTTTGCACCATCGGCTCGCTGCTCGTTTTCGCTTCGACGCTCTTTACGCGCCAGCACGTTTTGCTCGACGTTGTCTCCGGCGTAGCCGTGGCGGAGATCGGCTGGCTGGTCGCCCGCTTTACGAAGCTGCCGAACGTGCTGGAGCGGCTGAACGAAAAATTCATGAAAACGCGCCTGTGCGCCTTCCTGTAAACAAAAAAAGCATCTCTCCCGCTTGCTTCGGGAGAGATGCTCAGTCTGTCAAAAAACTTCCAATACGCCCCCGTTTCTGGTATAATAGAGGAA
>CAMEMX010000128.1 GCA_945927915.1 uncultured Clostridia bacterium | reverse complement strand
GGCATGCCCCCGCCCTACTTTATGTCATTGCGAGGAGCGCAGCGACGTGGCAATCTATTGCGTCTTGCGCTGCCCGCACAGGGCATACACCGCCGCGAGCGCCTGCCCGACCGTGATGACGAGCGTCAGGATCGTGAACGATCCCTCCATGCGGAACAGGAAGCTCATCAGCGTACACGCCGCCGCCAGCGCCAGCAAAACGCCGCAGGTATAGGCCCGGCCGCGCAGCGCGCCGAACAGATGCAGCAGCGCGAAGAGCAGCGCAAGCGCAGTGAGCAGGCCGGAGACTGTCACGCAGTAATTTTTGATGTACATAAAGCTGGTAAAGTAATCCGAATAGCCGTTGTGGCCCTTATAATCCGCCGCGAGGCGCAGCGCCCACGGCAGGCACGCCAGCACCACCAGCAGCACCGCCGCGCCGGTCAGTACGGCGGCGGGCGTCTTCAACCCGGCGGGTCTTTGCGCCTCCTGCGCCATCGCGCGGCAGCCGAGCAGAGCAAAAACGCCGCACAGCGTCTGCCCAAGCGTGATAACGACCGTCAGGATGGTGAACGAAGCGGAAAACGGGGTAAACACCGCGGCCATCGTGCATCCGGCGGCCAAAAGCAGCAGGACGCCGCAGGTGATCGGCCGGCCACGCCGCTCGCCGGTCAGGTGTATCAGCGCGGCAAGGAACGCGATGGCGGTCAGGACGCCGGAGATCGGCATAAAGACATTACCGCTTGAAAAAATGGTCTGATAGAAGTTTACATAACGCGGCAGGCCGTTGTCCGTCGGCCCGGTATGCATCGCCCACGGCAGAAAGGTCATGCCAAAAAGAATTGCGGCTGCCAACATCAGCAGCGCGATCCGCTTTTTCATTCCATTTCCTCCTTGTCACATTTATTTGATGGATTTTCAACCGTTTATTTCGCCTTTTTCTGCCCGGTCTGCTTGCGGAAGCCGAACAGCGCACCCACCGCCGCGAGCAGCAGCCCGACAGTGATCAGAATACCGAGCAGGCACACCCGATCCACTTCGATTTGCAGGAGCAGGCTGGCTACGAACGCAAGCGTCGCGGTAAAAGCGGTCAGAATTCGCAGCGCCGTTTTCCGGCAGACGGCGAAAAGGGCTGCATACACCGTCGCAAGCACGGTCAAAATGCCCGCCGGGAAGAGAAAGAACTCCGGCAGCCCGATACCAAAATAGGACGTCCAGCGCCAGTGCGGGGTAAACGGGTCATCATAGTAATAGTAGCCCGACGCGTAGGGCAGAAATTCCAAAATCAGCAGCATAAACAGAAACACAGCAAGAGCAACCGCCCGTTTTTTCACATCGAAATTGCCTTTCATCATTTGAAGCAACGCCTCACCTCCATCTCATATTTCTTTTTCTCCGGTGGTCCAATTCCAGTATGCCACGGCTTCGCTAATTTGTCAAGAGACCTGACAGGAAAAGCCGGCGTCAGCAGCGGACGCCGGCAAGTTGCTTATTCTGCGTTTTCCTCGAGCCATGCCTGCATTTCGGCGCGGCCCTCGTCGCTCATGGGGTAGGTGCGCTCTGCCTCGATCACGCTCAGCTCGTAGCACTTCTCCCCGTGCCACAGCTCGCAGCGCATGGAGCTTGCGGCAAGGTCGACCTCCTTCGGCGTCGCCTTGACGACCTTCGGTTCGATGCGGAAGCGCAGGCTGCCGCAGCTTCCCGTGAAAATGTTGTCATTTTCAAAGGTGTGCAGCGTCGGGATGAAGATCTCCGCCATTCGTTACTCCTGCATCAGCGCTTCCATCTCGTCGATCAGCTCGCCGAACAGCGCCAGCGCCTCCTCGACGGGCTTCGTGGTGCTCATGTCGACGCCCGCGCCCTTGAGCAGGTCGATGGGGCTCTTGCTGCAGCCGCCGGACAGGAAGCCGATATAGTCCTTGACGGCGCTCTCGCCCTCGCGCAGGATGCGGCGGGACAGAGCGATCGCGGCGGCGTAGCCCGTGGCGTACTGGAAGACGTAGTAGTTGTAGTAGAAGTGCGGAATGCGCATCCACTCCATGTCGATCTCGTCGTCGAGGACGATGTTCTCGCCGAAGTAGAGGCGGTTCAGGCGGCGGTACTCGGCGTTAAGCACGTCGGGCGTGAGCGCCGTGCCCTCCTGCGCCATCTTGCCGATGTTCATCTCGAACTCGGCGAACATGGTCTGGCGGTAGAGCGTGGTGCGGAACTGCTCCAGGAAGTGGTTGATGAGGTAGGCGCGCTCCTTCTTGTCGGTGGTCTTGCCGAGCAGGTATTCCATCAGCAGCGCCTCGTTGCAGGTCGAGGCGACCTCCGCGACGAAGATGACATAGTCCGCGTCGAGCGGGTTCTGCGTCTTGTTGGAGAGGTAGGAGTGCAGGGCGTGGCCCATCTCGTGCGCAAGGGTAAACTCGCTGTCAAGCGTGCCGGTGTAGTTCAGAAGGACGAACGGATGCACGCGTGCGCCCGCGGAATACGCGCCGGAGCGCTTGCCCGCGTTCTCGTAGACGTCGATCCAGCGGTTGTCGAAGCCTTCCTTGAGGATCTTGCGGTAGTCGTCGCCGAGGGGAGCCAGCGCGTCATAGACGGTCTGCTTCGCCTCGTCGATGCCCGCGCGCTTGTCCACGCCTTCGAGCAGCGGGGTATAGAGGTCATACATATGCAGCTCGTCCACACCGAGCAGCTTCTTGCGCAGATCGACGTAGCGGTACATCTTGTCCATGTTCTTGTGGACGGCCTCGATTAGGTTCGTGTAGACCGCGACGGGAACGTTGGTCGCGTCGAGCGAGGCTTCCAGCGAGGAGCCGTACTTTCTCGCCTGTGCGAAGAACTGAAGCTGCTTGACCTGCGCGGACAGGACGGCGGAGATCGTGTTCTTATACGCGCCGTAGGTGTGGTAGAGGTTTTCAAACGCGCTCTTGCGCAGGGTGCGGTCACTCGACTCCATATAGGAGATGTAGGTGCCCTGCGACAGCGGATGATGCTTGCCCTCGCTGTCGATCGCGTCGGGGAAGGTCACGTCGGCGTCGTTGAACATTCCGTAGATATTGTCAGGCGCGTGGGCCATCTCGCCGGCGGCGGCCAGCAGCTTTTCCTCGGCGGGGCTGAGGACATGGGCGCGGCGGCGGCGAATGTCGTTCAGGAAGCGGCGGTAGCGCTCCAGCGCGGGACATTCGGCGTAGAACTTCTCCATCGTCTCGTCCGAGATCGCCATGATCTCCGGCGTGGCGAAGCTGGAAGCGGCGTTCAGCTCGACATAGGCGCTCATCACCTTGCCGACCATGGCCTGATACTTGGAAACGCGGGCGTCCTCATCGGAGCGGCGCATGGCGTAGTTGCCGAGGGCGTCGGCCAGAACCGCGACCTTTTCCTCCAGCTCCATATAGCCCAGGAGCTGTTCAGGGCTCTCGCCGAGCTTGCCGGCAAAGGCGGCGTATTCGGAGACGAGGGCTTTCGCCTTTTCCAGATCCTGCTCCCACAGCTCGTCCGTGGCGTAAATGTCGTGGATCGCCCACTTATCCTGCTCGCGCACCTCTGCGCGCTCAGGGATCTTCTTTGTTTCAGCCATTGATGTTACCTCCGTAGTTTTTTCTTTTATCATACCACATTTTCTGTGGTTTCTCAATGCTTTTTCCAAAAAGAAAACGCCCGCGCAGGGCGTTTTCTCTGTGCTTAGTTTTCGGTGATCTCGAGCACTTCCATCGGGCAGGCCTTGGCGCAGATGCCGCAGGCGATGCACTTGGAGGCGTTGGGCATCTCCGGCTCGAAGACGAGCACGCCGAACGGGCAGGCCTCCTTACACTTGCCGCAGCCGACGCAGAGCTTCTTGTTGATCATGTACACGCCGGTCTTGGGGTTCTGCACGATGGCGCCGTGCTCGCACGTTCTGGCGCACTTGCCGCACTGGACGCAGGTCATCGGGCGCACCTTGCCGTTGCGCTGGACGATCTGGATGCAGGACTTGTCCGGATGGAATTCCTTATAAAACGCGTTGGAGCAGGCGCGGACGCATTCCAGACAGGCCATGCACTGCGCGTCTTTTTTCACGGTCAGTTTTTTCATTTCGGTTTCCCCTTTATGTTTTGTTTGATCGAAACCATTATACCTTCTATTGCGCGATAAATCAATCCAAAACGACCGATTTCTTAAAAAAAGATCGGGCGCGTATTTTTTCTGCCCTGCGGCAAATACTACGAGCGCTACAAAAACAAGGAGGACGAATATGAAACGCTTTCTCGCATTGATAACAGCATTGACGCTGCTGTGCGCGCTGCTCACGGCCTGCACGGGCGGCGGCAATGTCTCTGACGATCCCAACGGCTCCATCAGCTCCGATCCCGCCGACAAGCAGACGGACGCCGCCTCTGACCTGAATCCCGGCGCGGGCAGCACCGACGGAAGCACCAACGGCGGCACGACCGGTTCGGACAGCGCCGACATTTTTGACCTTCCGAACGACAACGGCAACGGCACGGGCGGCGTGAACGGCAACGGCGGAAACGGCGTGACCGGCGAGAGCAACGGCACGAACGGCACCGAAAACGGCGTCGGCGTCCCGCAGGGCAGAGGTATGCGCAGATTTTAAG
>CAMEMX010000127.1 GCA_945927915.1 uncultured Clostridia bacterium | reverse complement strand
ATGTCCGGCACGGCTGCGCCGGTGAAGCTCGGCCGCTTGCCCTTTTTGCAGTCGGCGTAGAGCGTGAACTGGCTGACGACGAGCACCTGCCCGCCGACGTCGGCCAGAGAGCGGTTCATTTTTCCGTTTTCGTCGCAAAAAACGCGCAGGCCGAGCGCCTTATCCGCCAGTTTTTTGCATTGCGCGTCCGTGTCGTCGGGCGCGACGCCCAGCAGGATCAAAAAGCCCTGCCCGATCTGCCCGACCGTCTCGCCCGCGATGGCGACGGAGGCGCTTTTGACGCGTGTCACGACCGCCCGCATCAGTTCTGCCCCCTTCGCACGTCGATGACGCCGTCGATGTTGCGGATCTTGTTGCGGATGGCCTCCAGCTCGGTCACGTTTTTGACCTCGAAGGTGGCGACCGTCCGCGCCTTGCCTGCGGGCATCTCCCTGCCCGAAATTTCGCTGATCTTGACCTTGGCGGCGGTCAGCGCCGTGGCAATGTCGATCCAGATGCCGTCACGGTCGACCGAGTCGATCTCAAAGGTCGTGGCGAAGGGTTTTTCCTCCGCCGTGCCCCACGAGACCTTGACCCAGCGGCCCGCCTGCCGGGGGTCGTCCGCGCCGGCGGCGTTTTTGCAGTCGCGGCGGTGGACGGACACGCCGTAGCCCTTGGTGATGAAGCCGATGATCTCGTCGCCGGGCACGGGCGTGCAGCAGCGGGAGAATTTGATCATGCACGAGTCGATGTCCTCGACGATGACGCCGGAGTCCTTGTGGCGGCTGGCCTTGACGGCGGACTGCTCCGGCATTTTCGGCGGCTCCTTCTGCTGGCTCTGGCGGGTGGCGCGGGTGAGGTCGTCACGGATGCGTCCGAACGCCTTCGCGGCCGTCAGGCCGCCGTAGCCGATGGCGGCGTACATATCGTCCAGATTGTCAAACGCGAGCTTTTTCAAAAGCTGCGGCAGCAGCTCGCTGTCCTGTAAGATCGCGGGGCTGAGGTTCGCGCGGCGCAGCTCGCCCTCGAAGCTCGCCTTGCCGTGGGCGACATTTTCCTCCCGCTTTTCCTTCTTGAACCACTGCTTGATCTTGGTGCGCGCCTGGTTGCTGTTGCAGATCTTCAGCCAGTCGCGGCTGGGGCCCTTGGCGCTCTTGGAGGTCAAAATTTCGACGATGTCGCCGTTTTCGAGCTGCTGGTCGTAGCTGGCGATGCGGTTGTTGACCTTCGCGCCGACCATGGCGTTGCCGACGCCGGAGTGGATGGCGTAGGCGAAGTCGATCGGCGTCGAGCCTGCCGGCAGGGACATGACCTTGCCCTTGGGCGTGAAGACGAAGACCTCGTCGTCGAACATATCGACCTTGAGCGAGTGGATATAATCCTCGGCGTCGTTCTCCTCCTGCTGCGATTCGAGCAGGCGGCGCACCCATTCAAAGTCCTTTTCGCTGCCGCCCTCGACGCCCTGCTTGTACTTCCAGTGCGCGGCGATGCCGTATTCCGCCGTCTCGTGCATCTCCCAGGTGCGGATCTGCACCTCAAAGGGGATGCCCTGCTGACCGATGACGGTCGTGTGCAGGCTTTGATACATATTCGGCTTGGGGGTGGAAATATAATCCTTAAAGCGGCCGGGCACGAGGTTGAACAGATCGTGGATGTGGCCGAGGACGTTATAGCAGTCGGAGATCGTGTCGACGATGACGCGGAAGGCGTACATATCGTACAGCTCGTCGATCGACTTGTTCTGCGACTTCATCTTGCGGTAGATGGAATAGACGTGCTTGATGCGCCCGTAGATCGAGCCGTGGATGCCGACGGCGGACAGGCGGGTGGTGATCTTCGACTGGATGGACTTCATGAACTTGTCGGCCTCGGCCTGATGCTCGCCCAGATAGTGCATGATCTCGTCGTAGCCCTCCGGGTCGAGGTACTTCAGGCTGGTGTCCTCCAGCTCCCACTTGATCTTCTGCATACCTAAGCGGTGCGCCAGCGGGGCGTAGATGTCCATCGTCTCGCGGGATTTGGAGATCTGCTTGGCGGGCGTCTGGTACTGCATGGTGCGGGTGTTGTGCAGGCGGTCGCAGATCTTGATGAGCACGACGCGGATGTCCTTGCTCATCGCCATGAACATCTTGCGCAGATTCTCCATCTGCTGCTGCTCCAGGGTGGAATATTCGACGCGGGTCAGCTTCGTGACGCCCTCGACGAGGGAGGCCACGGTCGAGCCGAACTGCCGCGCGATCTCGTCATAGGTCGAGTCGGTGTCCTCGATGCAGTCATGTAAGATCGCGCCCAAAATGGCGTCGGTGTCCAGGCCCGTCTCCGCGACGATCTCGGCGACGGCGAGCGGGTGGATGATGTAGGGCGAGCCGTCCTTGCGCTTCTGGTTGCGGTGCTTCTGCGCGGCGTAGTCTACGGCGCGGTCGATGAGCGCCATGTCCGTCAGCGGGTTGTGCGCAAGAATGCAGCGGCGCATACTCGCATAATGTTCTTCAAAGGTTTCCATCGCATTCACCTCGGAGGGTATGATAGATTTGACTGTTTTCCAGCGGATTCGGTCTGCTTTCGGGCAGCAGGCAAAGCTCGATGGTGCTGCCCTCGCGGCGCAGGGTCAAAAAGCCCAGCTCCTGCAAGATCGCAAGCCCGGCCGGCGTCTTGCGGATGCTGTGCCAGCCGTTTGCCGAGGCAGCCACGGCCAGACACAGCTCGCGCAGGTCGCAGCGCAGTACAGCGCCTGCCGGCAGCGTTGCGCGCAGATATTGCCAGATCCTGATCACGTCGGCACGCTCCGGCGCAAGGGCGCGGCGCTCGTCGTCGGACAGCGCCTGCCCGGCGGCAAAGCGGTCAAACAGCTCGGCCGGGTCGGTCGGACGCAGGTCGATCAGACTGAGCTGGACCGTGCGCGTGCCGCGGTATTCGTTGATCTGCGCGTGGAAGGCGACGTCCACGCGGTCGCCCACGCTCAGCTTTTTTGCCAGCGCTCCGGCGGAGAAATAGACCGCCTGCAGGCTCGCGCCGTCCGGCGTGCGCAGGCGCAGGCGCAGGTGCTTGCCGCCGCCGACCGTCGTGACGCGTTCGAGCGCGACCTCGCGCAGGCAGAAGACCGGCTTGGCGCAGCCCGTGCCGCACGGCTCAAGCTGGGACAGCGCCTCGATATTCTCCTCCGTCAGAAGCGGCGCGGTCAGCTCGCAGTCGATCTCCAGCGCCGAACGCGCCAGCCCGGAGGCGGCAAAGGCCGCGGCGCGGTCGCAGATGCGGCGGGAAAATTCCTCGATGCGGTCGCGGCGGATGGTGAACCCGGCGGCAAGCTCGTGGCCGCCGTAGCCCTCCAACAGCTCGGAAAGCTCCGTCAGCGAGGCGAAGAGGTTGAACCCGCCGTAGGAGCGGGACGACGCCTTGCCGTGCTCCCCGCTCAGGCAGATCAGGAAGGTCGGGCGGCAAAATTCCTCGCTCAGGCGCGAGGCGACGATGCCGACCACGCCCTGATGCCAGTTTTCGCCCGCGAGGACGATGGCGCTTTCACGCTTTTTGACCCGGCGCAGGCGGCTTGACGCCTCGCGGTAGATCTCCAGCTCCGTCTCCTGCCGCTCACGGTTGAGGCGGCAGAGGGTCTCGGCGAGCATGGCGGCCTCGGCCCCGTCCGTCGTCAGGAACAGTTCGACGGCAAGCTCCGCCCGCTCCATCCGCCCGGCGGCGTTGATGCGCGGGGCGAGGACGTAGCCCACCGTGGCGGCGGTGATCTCCTGCCCGTCGCAGCCGCAGGCGTGCATCAGGGCGCGCAGGCCGAGGCGCTTCGGTTTTTGCAGGGCGGCGAGGCCCTGCACGACGAGGCGGCGGTTTTCGCCGCGCAGGCACATGATGTCCGCGATCGTGCCGAGGCAGAACAGGTCGCAGTAGCGTTCGGCAATCTCCTCCTGATCGCCGTGCAGGGCGGCGGCCAGCTTGAACGCAACGCCGACGCCGGAGAGCGTCGTGTGCGGATAGGTGCGGTCGGGACGGTGCGGGTCGATGACCGCGCAGGCGTCCGGCAGGGTCTTTTTGCACTCGTGGTGGTCGGTGACGATGAGGGCAACGCCCAGCGCGCGGCACAGCTCCGCCTCGGACAGGGCGGTGATGCCGCAGTCGACGGTGATGATCGTGCGCACGCCGGCGTCATAGAGCTGGCGGATGGCGGCGGCGTTGAGGCCGTAGCCCTCCTCGATGCGGCCGGGGATGTGCGCCACGCAGTCGGCGCCCACCGAGCGCAGATAATCGGTCAAAAGGCACGTCGCGGTGATGCCGTCGACGTCGTAGTCGCCAAAGACGGCGATGCGCTGCTTTTCCGCCAGCGCAAGGCGGATCTGCGCGACCGCGCGGTCCATCTCCTTCATCAAAAAAGGGTCACACAGCGGTGCGGACGCGTCGAGCAGGGCGGCGGCCTTCTCCGGCGTGTCGCAGCCGCGTCCGCACAGGGCGCGGGCAGTCAGCGCGCCGTAGCCCGCCGCGCACAGGGCTTCGACCGATTCCTTCTCCGGCGTCGCTATCTTCCAGGTTCCATACTTCACGCACATACACATCCCATTTTACTTTTTCTTTTTATTATAACAAATTCTCCCGCCGGGTACAATAGAGGATGTC
>CAMEMX010000126.1 GCA_945927915.1 uncultured Clostridia bacterium | reverse complement strand
GGGCGGGTGGAATACGGCTGTGAAGCTAAGAACTAAGGGCTAAGAGTGAATGACTGTGGTGTGCGCGTTGCGCACGGATTATTAATGGCGCGTCAGGGATGCCGCGCGCTACAGGTGTGCTTCGCACGATTTTGAATTGTGGGCGGATACGATCCGCCCCTACGCAGCGGGTACGACAAACGTCCGTAGGGCGCGCACCCGCAAGGGGTACGCCGCATCCGTAACGCTCGTTCCTCGCGAACGGCTGCGCAGATCACTGGGCACGCCGGTGCAGGAACTGCCGATCAGATTGCCACGTCGGGCTTACGCCCTCCTCGCAATGACATGAATGCCACCGCATTTGTCATTGCGAGGCTTGCGGAGCAAGCCGTGGCAATCTCCGAATTGCCGACTGCGTAAAGACCCGATCATTTTCACCGTCTGCGGCTTTTTTGCAGAATTATGGCCGGCGGAAGCAACTGCTTCCGCCGGCCTGTTTTGTTCAATTCAGCGTGTTTTCCGCAGGGACGGTATCGACGGCTGAGGCTTCGGAGAAGTAGACGTCAAGAATGGCCTTGGCGATCTTGCCGAGGTTGCCGCCCTGTGCACCCTTTTCCACATAGATCGCAATGGCGATCTCCGGGTCGTCCGCGGGTGCGTAGAGGACGAATGAGGCGTTGTCCGAGCCGCCGGAGCCGTGCTCGGCGGTGCCGGTCTTGGCGCAGACGGCCACGTCATAGTCGCCGAACAGGGCGTGCGACGTGCCGTTATATGCTGTGACGGACAGGCGCATACCCTCGGTATATGCCTTGTAGGCGTCGTCGCTGATCTCCAGACGGCTGAGCACGACCGGCTCGTTCCGGCGCACGAGCGTCTGATAGTCCGACGAGAGGATGCGCTTCAGGAACGTCGCTTTATAGCGCACGCCGCGGTTGGCGAGCGCCGCGGTATAGGAGCAGAGCTGCATCGGCGTGTAGCGATGCTCGGACTGACCGATGGCTGCCGAGACGGTGTCGCCGCCGTACCAGACGCTGTAGTCGCCGACGTACAGCGCATCCTTGACCTCCGGGTTGGCGCGGTGACCGGTGTTTTCGTAGATCTCGATGCCGGTCTCCTCGCCGAGGCCGAGCGTTTTGGCGGCTTCGTCGATGGCGTCGATGCCGACCAACCAGCCGATCTCGTAGAAATAGTAGTTACACGACACGGAGAGGGCTTCCATCACGTCGATGGAGCCGTGGGTCGCACCGCCGTTGGTGGTGGTATAGAGCATACAGCGCGGCAGATAGCCCACGTCCTCAAAGCGGCGGTAGACGCCGAGGTCGTTGATCTTGAAGCCGGGCTTGATCACGCCCGCGTTGATGGCGGCGATGGTCGTGACCATCTTGAACGTGGAGCCGGGCGGGTAGGTCGCCAGCACCGCGCGGTTGTAAAGCGGGGCGTAGTCCTGCTCCAGAAGGTCGCTGTAGTCCTGGCTGTAGGTGGCAAGGTGGAAGGTCGGGTAGCTCGCGCAGGCGAGCACCTCGCCGGTCTTGACCGACATGACCACGACCGCGCCGCCCTCGGCGTCCATGCCGCGGTCGGTGCCGTTGAGGCCGTTTTCGCGCAGGTCGAGGATGAGCGACGCCAGCGAATCCTCCGCGACCTTCTGCTGGTTGATGTCGATGGTCAGCTCGACGTTGTTGCCGGCGACCGGCTCGACGATATAATGCTGCTCGATGATCTTGCCGTCGGCGGCGATGGTCGTCTCGAGCAGGCCGTCGGTGGCGTGCAGCTCCAGCTCAAACGCCTTTTCCAGCCCCTCCTTGCCGACCTGCGCGTCCATGGCGTAGTCATACTGCTTGTAATATTCGTATTCCTCCGGGCTCATGGGCGCCACGCGGCCGAGGATGTGGGCGGCGTAGTCGGTGTAATACTCGCGGACGGTGGATTTTTCGACCGTCACGCCGGGGATGTTCAGCTCCTTGAGTGCGGCGAGGGAGACGGCGTCCACGTCCTCGAGCATGACGTAGTTGGGCAGATTCGTGCAGTGGCGCAGCTCCAGCTCATAGCGCACGGAGATGACGCGCCGTGCCTCCTCCTCTGTCCAGTCGGCGGGGATGTGGTAGCGCTCGCGCAGCCGCTGCACGAGCTGCGGCGCGGAGATGTCGCTGTCCCATTCGCGCGCGGCGAGGAAGGTGCGGAAATAGCTGTTCCAGACGGAGGAATAGCGGTCGGTGGTGTATTCGTAGGGCTTTTCCGCCGTGACGGGGAAGTGGTCAACGATGGTCAGACCACGCTCGACGGCGAGATTGGTCAGGTCGCGCAGGCTGCCGTTCGGGTCCTCCGAGCTGAACAGGACGGGATAGATGAGGACGATGTTAAAAGAGGCGCGGTTGCCGACGAGGACGACGCCGTTGCGGTCGAGGATCTCGCCGCGGGCGGCGGTGACGCGGGTGAGGTAGGTGTAGGAGCCGGGCAGCGCGCTCTCCTGCTCGGCGCCCTCGACGACCTGCACGGCGTAAAGCCGCGCCGCGAAGACACCCATCATCAGCGACAGAAGCACGACCAGCGCGGTCACGCGGAAGGAAAATCTATGTTGATTCATGTTTTTCTCCTATTTTGCCGATGCGCCGGACGAGCAGATACACGACCGGCTGGAACAGCAGCGAAACAAGCACGCAGGGCAGCAGCCTGCGCAAAAAGTAGATGCCTGCCAGCCCGTCAAAGAAGAATTCCAGCAGGAACACCGCCGCCTGCCCGACGAAGAGGGTCACGAGCGTGGTCAGCAGGCAGGGGACGAAGCGCTCGGCGAGCATCGCGCGGCACACGAGCGCGCCCGCGACGGGCAAAACGGTGTAAACGAGGATGCAGACGCTGCCGTATTCCGCGCCGGACAGGTGCCAGAACAGCGAGGCCAGCAGCGCGAACGTGCCGCCGCGCTCGGCGCCCTCGCGCAGGCAGACGCACACGATGACGACCGGCACAAGGTCGGGCTGCACGCCCAGCAGGGTGCGGTCGCCGCCGAAGACGACCGTCTGCAAAAGCAGCGCCAGCAGAAGCAGCAGACTGTAGAGCGTCCAGCGCAGGATGCGCAGCCATTGCAGCGGCGTGATATAGAGTTTATCCAGCATGGCTACCTCCCGAATGCCTATCCGGCGTTGTACTGCGTGACGATGAAGACCTGCTCCAGCGTGTCAAAGTCGGCGGCGGGACGGAGCATGGCGTATTTGGCGACGCCCGTCTCGTCGAAGCCGGCGTCTTCGATATAGCCGAGGATGAGATCCTTCGGATAGACCGACGAGCCGGTCGTCACGACCTGGTCGTTGTTGCGCAGGACGGCCTCGCTGGGCAGATAGTTCATGCGCAGCTTGCCGGCGCTGCCGCCGGAGAACGCGCCCTGCACCACGCCCGTGTGGCCGGAGGAGGCGACGCTGGCGCTGATCTCGACGGACGAGTCGAGGATGGTCGTGACGGTGGCCCAGTTCGGCCCGACGTCGGTGATGAGGCCGACGACCTGCCCGTATTCGGTGATGGCGACCATGCCGGTCTCCAGCCCGGCGCTCGTGCCCTTACCGATGGTGAAGGCGCTTTTCCAGCTCGACGACTCCCACGCGATGATGTACGCGTCGCAGTAGTGATAGTCCGGGTGCTCCTCGCTCAGGTGCAGCAGCTCGCGCAGACGCTCGTTTTCGCGCTGGAGGGAGTCGGCGCTGCGCACCTCGTCCTCGATCTGGATGATGCGCTGCTCGAGGTAGTGGTTCTTTGCCTCGAGCGCCTCGTAGCCGAAGATGTAGTTATAGTACCGCTCGGCCTGCCGCGTCAGGGCGCTGACGCCGCTGCGCAGGGGCGCGAGCACGGTCTGCACGGCCTTGCCGGCCCACGTCGTTCCGAACAGGCCGGAGATGATCGCCGTGGCGACGGCAAGCACGACGGCGAGGATCAGGATCGTCTTCACCCGTGCGGAGATTTGTCTTTTCAAGCTCGATCACCTCAATAACTGTACGCCGCGCTTGCGCAGGATCGTCGCAAGCGTGCAGACGGGAAGTCCCATCACGTTGTAGTAGTCGCCGTCCAGCCCGACGATGAACATGGCGGCAAGGCCCTGGATGGCGTAGGAGCCCGCCTTGTCCATCGGCTCGCCCGTGGCGATGTAGGCGCGGATCTCGTCGTCGGCGAGACAGCGCATCCGGATGCCCGTCGTGACGGTGACGGTCTCGGAAAAGTCGTCGTGCAGCACGGTCAGGCCGGTCATCACCTGATGCTCCCGGCCGGACAGGCGGCGCAGCATGGAAAACGCGTCGCTTTCCGAGCGCGGCTTGCCCATCGTCAGGCCGTCGCAGACGACGATGGTGTCGGCGGCGATGATGATGTCCCCGCTCTGGCAGCGGGGCAGCACGGCCTGCGCCTTGCGCAGGCTGACGCGCGCGACCTCGTCGGACGGGTCGGCAAAGGGGTCCATCGTTTCGTCGTGCGGCGCGGTCAGGACGGTGAAGTCCAGTCCCATCCGGCCCAGCAGCTCGCTGCGCCGGGGCGACGCGGAGGCAAGAATAATGCTCATGGCAGGTTCTCCTTGGATTGTTGTGTTGTCATTGCGAGGCTTGCGGAGCAAGCCGCGGCAATCTGTTTCACTAATAAGGGAATAGAGAATAGTGAA